>JAYTQA010000574.1:0-15207 GCA_043746955.1 bacterium
GTGCCCTTGGCGCGCGCCTTGGGCCACGGCGTAACCCTGATCGACCCGCGTTCGGCCTTCGGCGCCGCCGCCCGGTTTCCGGGGGAGGTTCTGGGCGCTACTTTGGTCGAGGATTGGCCCGACGACGCCCTAACCCGGTTCGCGCCCGACAGCCGCAGCGCCATCGTGACGCTGACCCATGACGCCAAAATCGACGACCCTGCGATCGCCTTCGCGCTGCGGTCAGAGGTGTATTATCTGGGCTGTTTAGGCTCGACCCGGACACATGCCAAGCGGCTGGAGCGGCTGCGGGCGATCGGGTTCTCCGATCCCGAACTGGCCCGCATTCACGCGCCCGCCGGGCTGAACATCGGCGCGAAATCGCCGGCCGAGATCGCGCTGTCGATCTTGGCAGAGATGACGCAGGTGTTGCGCACCCGGGTTTGAGGGGGCGCAGGTCGATGCGTCCGGGGCGCTGCCCCCGCCGCAAAGCTTCTTCGCTTCTTCGCTTCTTCGCTGCTTTGCAGCTAGCTTTTTCGCACCCGGGGTATTTTTGGAAAGATGAGAGGGCAAGAAAGGCAGCCGGAGGTGGCGCGTGTGGTGCTTTCCTGTGCCATAGGCCAGATCGCCACCCTACCCACTTTTCCCCCTTGACCTCCCGCGCGCGCCTGTCAGAACCCGAGCCATGTCTGTAGCGACCCTGACCATCGACCTGGATGCCCTTGCCGCCAACTGGCGCGCACTCGACCGTGCTTCGGCTTCGGGGGTGCAGACCGCAGGCGTGGTCAAAGCGGACGCATATGGCTTGGGCATGGCTGCGGTGATGCGGACCTTGGCCAAGGCCGGGGCGCGGCGGTTCTTTGTGGCGGCGGCGGAGGAGGGCGTGCCGGCGCGCACAGCCCTTGGCCCTGGTCCGCAGATCAATATCCTGTCGGGGCATATGGCGGGCGACACCGGGTTGCTGCGCGACCATGACCTGACGCCGATGCTGAACTCGCTGGATCAGGTGACCCGGCATCTGGAGCGCCTGCCCGGCCATGGCTTTGGCGTGCAGCTTGACACCGGGATGAACCGGTTAGGCATGGAGGAGGCCGAGTGGGAAGCCGCAGCCCCGTTCGTGCTGGAAGCCGGGCCGGAGGTGCTGATGTCGCATCTGGCCTGTGCCGACGACCCCGATCACGCGATGAACGAGGTGCAGCTGGCCAATTTTCACGCGATGACCGATGGCACCGGAGTGGCGCGCAGCCTGGCCGCGACCGGCGGGATTTTGCTGGGGCCAGCCTATCACTTCGACCTGACCCGCCCCGGCATCGGGCTATATGGCGGGCGGCCCTATGAGGGGGCAGCCCCGGTCGTCACACTGTCGTTGCCGGTGATCCAGACCCGGCTGGTGGCGGTGGGCGAGGCGGTGGGCTATTCCGGCACCTGGGTGGCAGAACGTGCGAGCCTGATTGCCACGGTGCAGGGTGGCTACGCCGATGGCATCCTGCGCAGCCTGTCCGGGCGCGCGACCCTCTGGGCGGGCGATACCCCCTGCCCTTTGGTCGGCCGGGTGTCGATGGACCTGATCACGGTCGATGTGACCGGTCTGACCGATGTGCCGGAGACCTTGGATGTGATTTGCCCGAACCAGAGTGTCGACAAACTGGCCGATGTCGCAGGCACCAACGGCTATGAGCTTTTGACCCGGCTGGCCGCCCGGCTTGACCGGCGCTATGTCGGGGGGCCAAAATGATTGCCACATTAGAGGACGGCCTGGCGCGCAAGACCAGTCGCATGGTGGCGCGATTGCTGGCAGGCATCGGTCGCCCGGCTTTGGCCGCGCTCGCCGCCTTTGGCCGGGTGACTTTGTTCGCGCTGGACACAATCCGCCATCTGGTCACCCCGCCGTTCTACTGGCGCGAGTTCGGCGCGGCCTTGCTGCAAATCGGCTGGTTTTCCTTGCCAGTGGTGGCACTTACCGCGTTTTTCACCGGCGGCGCATTGGCGTTGCAAATCTTCTCCGGCGGGTCGCGGTTCAGCGCCGAGGCGGTGGTGCCGCAGATCGTCGCCATCGGCATGGCACGCGAACTTGGCCCGGTCTTGGGCGGGTTGATGGTTGCCGCCCGCGTTGCGTCGTCGATTGCCGCCGAGATCGGCACGATGAAAGTGACCGAGCAGATTGACGCCCTCGTCACCCTTTCCACCCATCCGATGAAATACCTGACGGTGCCGCGCGTGCTGGCAGCCACCCTCGCGGTGCCGGTGCTGGTCGGCATCGGCGACAGCATCGGAATTTCCGGCGGCTGGCTGGTCGGCATCACCAAACTAGGGTTTAATTCGGCCACCTACCTCAAGAACACCACCGATTTTCTGGAGTTCTGGGATGTCGGATCGGGTCTGGTCAAAGGCGCGGTGTTCGGCTTCATCGTCGCCGTGATGGGCTGCTACTTCGGGATGAACTCGGGGCGTGGCGCGCAAGGCGTGGGCACCGCTACGAAATCCGCCGTGGTCGCCGCATCGGTGCTGATCCTCGCCGCCAACTACATGCTGACCCAAGTGTTTTTCACCTCATGATCACCCTGACCGGCGTTCACAAGGCTTTCGCTAACAACCGGGTCCTTTGCGGCGTGGACCTGACGCTGCCCAAGGGCCAGAGCATGGTGATCATCGGCGGCTCCGGTACCGGCAAATCCGTGCTGTTGAAGTGTATTCTGGGACTGGTCACGCCGGACGCTGGCACGATAGCACTGGAGGGGCAGGACGTGACCAAAGGCGACCGCGACGCCTTCCTCGCCCGGTTTGGCATGCTGTTCCAAGGCGGCGCTTTGTTTGATAGCTTGCGGGTGTGGGAGAATGTCGCGTTCCGGCTGGTCCGGGGGGCCAAGCCGATGGCCAAGGACGCCGCCCGCGTGGTGGCCTTGGAAAAGCTGCGCCGGGTTGGCCTGAAACCCGCCGTCGCTGACCAGTTCCCCGCCGAGCTTTCGGGCGGCATGCAAAAGCGCGTCGGCCTCGCCCGCGCCATTGCCGCCGAGCCGGAGGTGATCTTTTTCGACGAGCCGACCACCGGGCTTGACCCGATCATGTCCGGCGTCATCAACGCCCTGATCCGCGAGATTGTGGTGGAGATGGGGGCGACCGCGATGACGATCACCCACGACATGTCCTCGGTCCGTGCCATCGCCGATAGGGTTGCCATGCTGCACGACGGCCTGATCCGCTGGACCGGACCGGTCGCCGAAATGGACGCCGCATCAGACCCTTACCTGCAACAGTTCATCCATGGCCGGGCTGAGGGGCCGATTGAGAGTGTGAGGTAGGGGGCTAAAATCCTGCCACGCGGCAGGCTGGCCGCCGAACCCGGGCAGTTGACCATAAGGACGTGACGCCCGCCGATGTCGTGGTGCTGACCAAGCCGGGCGGCACCCTCAAACCGGCTTGACCTTTCAGTGAACGCCGCCATGCTAAACCGATGAAAGCCCTGCCCTATCTGAACCTGTGCCTGCTGGTGCTTTACCCGGTCGCATGGTTCGCCCCCTTGATGCGGGCAGCAGTGTTGCCGGTGTTTGGCATGACCGAAATCTCGGTCGTGTCCGGCCTGCAGAGCCTGTGGGGCAGCGATCCGGGGCTGGCTTTGCTGGTGACGGCGCTGGCGGTTTTTGTGCCCTATACCAAGACCTTGGGGCTGGCGCTGGTGCAATTTGGCCTGATGTCGCGCCGCACCTTGCCCGCCTTGCACCTCCTAGGGCGGCTTGCGATGGCGGATGTGTTTCTGATGGCGCTTTACATCGTGCTGGCCAAGGGGGTCGGCCATGCGACGGTTGAGGTCGCCTGGGGCCTCTGGCTGTTCACCGGCTGCATTATCGCCGCGCTCGCCTTGTCCCTCGCCCAAAGCCATCTTGCCGATGACCCGCTTGCTGAATGAGGCAGACTGGGGCATCACACGGCGATGAGCAAATCCTCCGCCAATTTCACCTGCACCGCCTGCGGGGCCCGCCACACGAAATGGAACGGCCAGTGCGAGGCCTGCATGGCATGGAATACGCTGGTCGACGAGGCGCCGCTCAGCGCTGGCCCGAAAGGCCCGATCGGCAAAGGCCGCACGATTGCGCTGACCGACCTTGCCACCCAAGCCGAAGCACCGCCGCGCATGGCTTCTGGCATGGCCGAACTCGACCGGGTGCTGGGCGGCGGGTTGGTGCCCGCCTCGGCTATTCTGGTCGGCGGCGATCCGGGGATCGGCAAATCGACGCTGCTGTTGCAGGCGGTGGCGGCATTCGCGCGGGCCGGTCTGAAGTGCCTGTATGTCTCGGGTGAGGAAGCGGTAGCGCAAGTCCAGATGCGCGCGCAACGGCTGGGGTTGCAGGACGCCAGCGTGGCTTTAGGCGCTGAAACCAACCTGCGCGATATTCTGACCACGCTGGACCGCGAACGCCCTGCGCTGGCTGTGATTGATTCGATCCAGACCATGTGGCTGGACACCATCGAATCCGCCCCCGGTTCGGTGTCCCAAGTCCGCGCTGCGGCGCAGGAACTGGTGACTTTCGCCAAAAAGCGCGGCGTGTCGGTGGTATTGGTCGGCCATGTCACAAAGGATGGCCAGATTGCGGGCCCTCGGGTGGTCGAACACATGGTCGATACCGTGCTGTACTTTGAAGGCGAGCGCGGCCACCAGTTCCGCATCCTGCGCGCGGTCAAGAACCGCTTTGGTCCGGCTGATGAAATCGGCGTGTTCGAGATGACCGGCGCGGGGCTGGCCGAGGTTTCAAACCCCTCCGCCCTGTTCCTGTCGGACCGGGAGAAGGCCACGCCCGGCTCGGCGGTTTTCGCAGGCATCGAAGGCACGCGGCCGGTCCTGACCGAAATCCAGGCCCTGGTCGCGCCCTCCACCCTCGGCACTCCGCGCCGGACCGTCGTGGGCATCGACGGAGGCCGCCTCTCCACCATCCTTGCGGTCTTGGAGGCCCGCGTCGGCATCTCGTTTGCCGGGCTTGATGTGTTCCTCAACGTCGCTGGTGGTTTGCGCGTCAGTGAACCCGCCGCCGACTTGGCCATCGCGGGCGCGATCCTGTCGGCGCGGGAGGATGTGGCAATTCCGCCAGACATGGTGCTTTTCGGCGAGATCAGCCTGTCCGGCGCGCTGCGCCCGGTGGGTCAGACCGAAAACCGGTTGAAAGAAGCCTCGAAACTTGGTTTCACACAAGCCGTAGCCCCCCGGCTGTCAAAGTACACCCAAGCCAGCGGGATCAGGCTGCGCGAGATGGCGGACCTGACGGCGTTCGTGGGCGAGATGTTTGGCGCAGGCTGAACCCGGGAGAGAAGAATGAACGGATTTACCATCGTCGATGGCGTTGTGGCCGGGATTATCGTGCTGTCGGCCATCCTCGCCTATTCACGCGGTTTCGTGCGGGAGGCGCTGGCGATTGCCGGATGGGTCGGGGCCGCCGTTCTGGCCTATGCGTTTGCCGGGTCAGCCCAGCCCTTGGTCAAGGAAATCCCGGTGATCAACAAGGTAATCGGCGAAAATTGCGAATTGTCGATCATCACCGCGTTTGCCTTGGTGTTTGCCATCGGCCTGATCATTGCCTCGCTGTTCACGCCGTTGTTTTCCTCGATCGTCCAGCGGTCGTTCCTGGGCGGGATTGATCAGGGCGCGGGTTTTCTGTTCGGCGCGGTGCGCGGGATTGCCTTGGCGGCAGCCGCGTTCCTGATCTATGACATGGCGCATCAATCGATTGCGATGGTCGACCAGTCACGGTCGGCCAAGGTCTATGCCAGCTTCAAGGGTGGCATCCAGTCGGCGATGCCTGACAATTTTCTGACGATGATCGTGGATCATTACAACAGTCTGACCGCGATCTGCGCTCCGGCTGCGGGCACCGTGGTTCCGGCCACTGCTCCTGCAACCGGCACCACCGCCCCGGCCACCGGCAACTGAAAAGCCCAATGCCGCATTGCGGCAAGCCGGGCGATTCGGGGCGTGACTTCCCGCTGCCATGCGCCTAAACCACGGCGAGATTCACCCGGATTCGGAGGAACCATGCGCCGTCCCCCTGCCCACCCCTTCGACGCCGATCTGTTAGACGGTGACAAACTGAAAGAGGAATGCGGCGTTTTCGGCGTGATCGGCGTGGGCGATGCGTCCAACTTCGTGGCTTTGGGCCTGCATGCGTTGCAGCACCGTGGCCAAGAGGCGGGCGGGATTGTCAGCCATGACCCCAGCTCCGGCTTCAACTCGGCCCGGCGCTTTGGTTATGTCCGCGACAATTTCACCAAGCCCGACGTGATGAACACCCTGCCCGGCCCCTTGGCCATCGGCCATGTCCGCTATTCCACCGCAGGCTCCAAAGGCGCCACCGCGATCCGCGACGTCCAGCCGTTCTTTGGCGAGTTCTCGATGGGCGGTGCTGCGATTGCCCATAACGGCAACCTGACCAACGCCCATGCCCTGCGCAAGGAATTGATCGAGCGCGGGTCGATCTTCCAATCCTCGTCGGACAGCGAGTGCATCATCCATTTGATGGCCCGCTCGATCCAGAAAACCATTCCCGAACGGATGAAGGATGCGCTGCGCCGGGTCGAAGGCGCGTTCTCGGTCGTCGCCATGACCCGCACCAAGCTGATCGGCGTGCGTGACCAGTTGGGCGTCCGCCCCTTGGTGCTGGGGAGGCTCGGGGATAGTTCCTGGGCCCTGTCGTCGGAAACCTGCGGGCTCGACATCATCGGGGCCGCGTTTGTCCGGGAGGTTGAGCCCGGCGAAATGGTGGTGATCGAGGATGGCAAGCTCACCTCCTCCCATCCGTTCGGTGCGCCCGCCTCGCGGTTCTGCATCTTTGAACATGTCTATTTCAGCCGCCCGGATTCGATCCTGGGCGGCCGGTCGGTCTATGAAACCCGCCACCAGATTGGCGTGGAACTGGCCAAAGAGGCTCCGGTCGATGCCGATCTGGTCTGCCCGGTGCCCGACAGCGGCACGCCTGCGGCGATCGGTTATTCCCAGCAATCCGGCATCCCCTATGCGATGGGGATCATCCGCAACCAATACATGGGCCGCACTTTCATCGAGCCGACCGAGAGCATCCGCAACATGGGCGTGCGGCTGAAGCTGAACGTCAACCGCGCGCTGATCAAGGGCAAGCGGGTGATCTTGGTCGACGACAGCGTGGTGCGGGGGACAACCTCGCGCAAGATCAAGGACATGATCCTGGAGGCGGGGGCTGCCGAGGTCCACTTCCGGATCGCGAGCCCGCCGACCGCCTGGCCGTGCTTTTACGGGGTGGATACCCCTGAACGGTCAAAGCTGCTGGCGGCCACCATGTCGGAAGAAGAAATGCGCGAATGGATCGGGGTGGACAGTCTGAAGTTCATCAGCCTCGACGGCCTCTACCGTGCCGCAGGCGAGGCCGCTGGCCGCAACCCCAAAGCGCCCAAGTTCTGCGACGCCTGCTTCTCGGGCGATTACCCGATCATCCCGTCCGACAAGATCGACGAAGGCTTTGAGATGAAGGCGGCGGAATAGGCTTTCGGGTCATTTCCGATTTTGCCACGCCAATTCAAATACTTCCACGCCGAAGTTCATGTGTTACCTTAACGTGCAGGTTCCAATGACCCAGAAAATCGCTCTCGTCACCGGTGCCTCGCGCGGATTGGGTGCGGCACTGGCCGAACACCTGGCGGCGCGCGGCTGGCATGTGGTGGCAGTAGGCCGCACCGTGGGCGGGTTGGAGGATCTGGACGACCGGGTCAAGGCGCTGGGTCTGCCGGGCATCGGTGGGGTGACCCTCGCGCCGATGGACGTCACCAACGACGACGCGATGCGGCATCTGTGCCTGTCGATTTATCAACGCTGGGGCAAGCTCGACCTATGGGTGCATGCGGCGATCCATGCGACACCACTGTCGCCGGCCGGATCCCTGGACGCCAAGGACTGGGACAAGGCGCTCGCCACCAACATCCGCGCCACCGGCCAGCTGATCCCGATGCTGGAGCCGTTGCTGAAAGCCGGGCATGGCACCGCGTTGTTCTTTGACGACCCCCATGCCGGCCAAAAATTCTTCGGGGCTTACGGGGCGTCGAAAGCCGCACAGATTTCACTGGCCGAAAGCTGGCAGGCCGAAACCCAGCGCGTGGGCCCCCGCGTGGTCATCGCCACCCCGCATCCGATGCCGACCGCGACCCGCGCGCGGTTCTTTCCCGGCGAGGACCGCGCCAAACTGGCAGCCCCACGCGCCGAGGCCGACCGGATTTTGCGGGAAATGCTGCCGGGGGTTTGAGCGGCGGAGCCTCCGGCGGGAGTATTTGTGCCCAGATGAAATCGCTTACGGGGCGAGTTTCATCCGGGCCTAAATACTCATCTTTGCGCGGTTTAGACCCTGAGCCATGCCTCGTAGTCGCTGACCAGCAGGTGGGTCGGAGGCACATCCTCGTCAATCTTGGCAAAGCGGCCGATCGGTTCGCGGAAGATGTTGTCGGTGACATCGTCGTTGACGGTGGAGACCTCGCCGATCAGCACATCGCCGCCCTCGCCCCAGAAGGCGTGCCAGTCGCCGGGCATCAGGGTGACGCTTTCGCCGGGGGCAAGGCGCAGCTTTTGGCCCGGGGCATAAGGCACCTCGATCCCGTCGCAGCGCACCAGGCCGCCCCGGTCGGGCGCCCAACGGCCTTTGTCATCGGACCCGTAGAGTTCGACCACCAGCGTCGCGCCGCCCCGGTTGATGATATCCTCGGCCTTGATGACATGGGTGTGCATCGGCGACAGTTGATCCTGCCGCGAGATCAGCAGCTTTTCGGCATAGCACATGCCGCCGCCGCGTTGCAGATCAGCGAGTTGGCCATTGCGCAGGGTGAACAGGAACAGGCCCAACTGGTCATAGCGGCCCTGACCATAGTCGGTGATATCCCAGCCGCAGCGGCCTTCGATCACCCGGGCGGCGCGGGGGGCATTGGCCTTGAATTCGTCCGGCGACCAGTTGGCGAAGGGTGGCAACACAAAGCCGTAGTGGCGGATCATCGCCGCCGCTGCCGCCATAATGTCATTGATGCGTGAACGTTTCATCGTAGCCTCCCCAAGGTTTGGGCGGACTATAGCGATTGGGTCTAAGCCTACAAGGTTCAGGCGATCAAACGCACCGGGTGGCGCCCCGCTGCCCAAGCACGGGCCGCCTGACCGAAAGCCGCGAACAACGGACGCGAGGCCGGGTCATCGGCCGCATTCCACTCCGGGTGCCATTGCACCGCGAGGGTGAAGCCGGGGGCGTCGCGGACATAGATCGCCTCGGGCGTCGCATCCGGTGCCAAGCCGTCAATCACGATGCGATCGGCGGCGCGCATGATGCCCTGGCCGTGCAGCGTGTTAGTCATCACCTCGGGCGCGCCCATCAGGCGGTGAAACACCCCGCCTTCGGTGAAGCGGACGGTGTGGCGCAAGGCAAACTGCTCCTCCAGCTTGCCATCGGGCGGCATCCGGTGGTTCATCCGGCCCGGCAGTTCCCTGATCTCCGGGTGCAGGCTGCCGCCCATTGCCACGTTGACCTCCTGAAAGCCGCGGCAGATGCCAAGGAACGGCTGGCCGCGCGCCACACAAGCGCGGACCAGCGGCAGGGTGATCGCATCGCGGGCGCGGTCGAAGGCACCATGGGCCGGGGTTTCATCTTCGCCGTATTCGGAGGGGTGGACGTTGGGCCTGCCGCCGGTCAGCAGAAAGCCATCGCAGGTTTCCAGCAACTCCTCGACCGAGACCAAGTTGGGATCGGTCGGAATGATCAGCGGCAGCGCCCCCGCGACATCGGCCACCGCATAAGAATTCATCGTGCCCGCCGAATGCACCGGATAGCGGTCGCCGATGACGTAATGGTTGCCGATGATACCGATGATAGGTCTGGGAACGGTGGGGCGTGTCATGGCTGTGCTGTTGTTGGAATTTGGAAACTGTAGGCCCGCAAAGCCTGAACGAAAAGCCTTGAAATTGGGTAAATAGGTCAAGATGCTCTGATCAGGCCGCAGAACGGCAGCCCGACCAAGCGAAATGCCCGAAATACCGGAGGTTCTGATGCCCAAACCGCGTGCCCGCGACCTTGGCCTGCCGTTTGCCGGGGTGCCCGGCCCGTACAACGCCATCACCGATGTGCCGGGCGTGCAGGTCGGGTTCTGCACCCTGACCGATCCGGCCAAGCAGATGCGCACCGGTGTGACCGCCATCCTGCCCCGGGCGGAGACCGGCGCACCGCAGCCGGTCTGGGCCGGGCAGTTCACCTTGAATGGCAATGGCGAGATGACCGGCACCCATTGGATCCATGACGCGGGCTATTTCATCGGGCCGGTCTGCATCTCCAACACCCATGCGGTGGGTGCTGTCCATCACGGCGTGACCGAATGGATGATCGAGCACTATGCCGCATGGTTCGAAGGCGCCCACGCCTGGGCTATGCCGGTGGTGGCTGAAACCTATGACGGTGTGCTGAACGACATTACCGCGCTGCATGTCACACCCGATCACGCCAAACAGGCGATCCGCGCGGCCAAAGGCGGGCCGGTCGAAGAAGGCTCGTCGGGCGGCGGCAACGGGATGATTGCCTATGAGTTCAAGGGCGGCACCGGGACGGCGTCGCGCGTGGTGCGCCTCGGTGCGGTCCACTATACGCTGGGCGTGCTGGTGCAGGCCAACCACGGGCGGCGGCGGCTGTTGAACATTCTGGGCCAGCCGGTCGGGGCGCTGCAACCCGAAGGGGCGTTTCGGGACAAGGAAACCGGCTCGATCATCGTGGTGGTGGCCACCGACGCGCCGTTGTCCGCATTGGGTCTGCAGCACATTGCGCGCCGTGCCAGCCTTGGCGTCGGGCGCGGCGGCACCTCGTCGGGCAATTCATCGGGCGATATCTTTCTGGCATTTTCCACCGCCGATCCGATGCCGATGCCGCAGGCCGATGCGCCTCTGCTGGTGAAGTCAGAGATCAGCACCGAGGTGATCGACCCTTTGTACCTCGCCACCGTCGAGGCGGTCGAGGAGGCGATCGTCAACGCGCTGGTCGCCGGCGTCGATGTGGCGGCGGTCAAACCCAAGGGCCTGATAGTGCGCGCCTTGGACACCGAAAAGCTGGCGGCGCTGTTTTTCAAATAACCATGGCTGGCCCGGGTGGCCAGCGCCGGGGGTTTTCACACCCCCCGGACCCCCCGTGGAGTATTTGTCCCCAGATGAAAGAGAACGAGCCTGAAACCCTTTCATTCTGGCCTAAATATTCCCCGCGGAGCGTCTTACGCCAGACCGGGGCACCCCAGGGTCAAACCCCCCGCGCGATTTCCTGGGTGGCGGCGGTCAGCGCCCCGGCCCCATGCGGGATGTTCAGCGCCGTCAGCCCAGCCTCCATCACCGCCAGCGCGCCCAAGGTCATATGGGCGTTGACATGGCCCATATGCGCTATCCGGAGCGCGCCGGTGGCTTCGGGGTCGTCGGGGCTCGCAGCCCCAAGGCCGATGCCGAGGGTGACACCCGCTTGGCTTTCGGTCCAGAGCCGCAGGCGGGTGGCATCGGGGGCACCAAAGCGGGCGGCGGTGACGGCATGGCCACGCGCGGCGGGTTCGGGCACGTTCAGGCGGATGTTGGGATTGCCCTGCCCCCAGGCGTCAAACGCGGCCCAGACCGCGCGGGCGAGGCTCTGGTGGCGGGCCCAGACGGCGGGCAGACCTTCCTCGTGCAGGATCATCGTCAGGCTTTCGCGCAGCGCATAAAGGTGGGCGGTCGGCGCAGTGCCAAACCAATACTGCCAGAACTCCTGCGGGTCGGCGCGCAAGGTCCAGTCCCAATAGGGCGTGCGCAGCGTGGATTTGGCCGATCTGGCCTTGGCCTTGGCGTTGAACCACAAAAACCCCATGCCCGGCGGGCACATCAGGCCCTTCTGGCTCGCCCCCAGCATCACATCGACGCCCCACGCGTCCATATGAAATACGTCGCAGCCGAGCGAGGCCACGCAATCCACCGCCAGCAAAGCGTCATGACCGGCGGCGTCGATCGCGGCGCGGACCGCCCGCACATCGGATTTGACCGAGCTTGCGGTATCGACATGGGTCATCAGCACGGCGCGGATGGCTGGGTCAGCGCGCAAGGCCGCCTCGACCTGCGCAGGGTCGGCCGGGGCCGCGCCGCCAAACTCCAGCACCTGCACATCGACCCCAAGCCCGCGCGCGGTACTGGCCCAGCCGTGGCCAAAGACCCCGGTCGCCAGCACGAGCGCCTTGTCACCGCGCGAAAACAGGTTGGAATTGGCCGCCTCCCACGCGCCATGGCCGTTGCAGATATAGGCAGCAACTTGGCCCGAAGTGCCCGCCACGGCGCGCAGGTCGGGCCACAGCCCCGCCACCATCGTCACCAGATCACCGGCATAGATGTTGGGCGAGGGGCGCATCATCGCGGCCAGGATTCGGTCGGGCAGGACCGAAGGGCCGGGGATAGCAAGATAGGGACGACCGTGGGCCAGGGGCATGGACATTCTCCGTTTGGCTCAGGGCTAGTCGCTGGCGCGGGACGCGTCAACCAGGCCGCAAGGTCAACCGGGGCAATGGCAACCCGGGGGGGGGAAGATCAACCCCGGGGGGGAGGCAATTGGGCAAGGGCAACCGGGGGGAGGGCAATGGCCGCAGGGTCGACCGGGGCCGGGTCAAGCCGGGGCTGGGTCAATCGGGGCAAGCTTGCCCGATGCCCGCAAAGCCGCTAGAGGGGCCGTGACCTTTGGCCGCAGACAGGATCCCATGACTGGAGCACCCAAGACTGGAGTACCCGCGACCGGAGCGCCCGAGGCTGGAGTGGCCGAGACCAGAGCACCCGAGGCTGGAGCGCCCGAAACTGGTGCACCCGAGACTAGGGTCCGCCAGACCGGCTCACCGCAGACCGATGCAACCATGCCCGGAATAAAGATGACCGCAGCCCCCAGCACTGCTGTCGGAAGCCCGGCGGCGGTGCGGATTGCCAATGGCATGGTCAAGGTCGGCCCGATCAAAGCGCGGCTTTTGGCGCTGCAGGACCGGCTCGCGCTGGCTTACGGCACTGATATCTCCACCGCTACCGCGCGGCGGGCGGCGTGGTGGCATTTTCAGCTGATGGATCACGCCTTTCTGCGGGCCCTTTGGACCAACCTTGACCGGGTCGCACCGGGCGTCTGGCGGGCCAACCAACCGTCTCAAGCCCGTCTGAAGCGGTACTTTGCAAAACTTGGCCTGAAATCGGTGCTGAACCTGCGCGGCGCGCCGGACCAGGGGTTTTATCTGTTCGAGGCCGAGGTTTGCCGCGACCTTGGCCTGACCCTGCATGACATCGGCCTTTCCGCGCGCCGAGCGCCGGCCCGTACCGCCCTGCTGGAGGTGCTCGACCTGTTGCAAACCTTGGAAAAGCCGGTGCTGATCCATTGCAAATCCGGCGCCGACCGCACCGGCCTTGTGGCGGCGCTGTATTTGATGACCGTCGAGGGCCGCCCGGTCTCGGTCGCGCGCAAACAGCTCAGCCTGCGCTATCTGCATGTCAAAGCCTCTGCGACCGGTATCCTCGACCACCTGCTGGATCGCTACGAGGCCGAGGCGAACGGCAGGACGTTCCGGGTTTGGGTCGAGCAGGACTATGACGCCGATCGGATCTGGGACAGCTTTCAAACGTCCCGCAAAAGCTAAGGTTCTTGCGGTTATTAGCTCCGGGGCTTTGCCATCGGGGCTTTTCCATCGGGGCTTTTGCCGGCAGGGCGTTCGCCAACAGGGATTTTGCAGGCGGAGCTTTCACGGACGGGGCTTTCACTGGCGGGTCGATGGCTTATATCAGAAGGGAGGAGAGCGCGCATGAACACCCGCAGGATTGTGGCTTTGGGCGGCACCGAGGCTTTGGCGTTTCTGCAAGGCCTGGTAAGCAATGACGTGCTGCCTTTGGCCGAGGGGCCGGGGCTGATCTGGACGGCGCTCTTGACACCGCAAGGCAAGTATCTGGCGGATTTCTTTGTGGGCCGGAGTGTGGGCCCGGGTGCCCAACCAGATGCGCAGGGTCTGTTTCTGGACATGGCGGAGGTTCTGGCCGATGCCACCCTGCGGCGTCTGACGCTGTACCGGCTGCGGGCGGATGTGACGCTGACCGCGTCTGATATGGCGGTGACCCGTGGGCTGGGGGCCGCCCCGCCCGGTGCCCTGCCCGACCCGCGCCATCCGGCTTTGGGCTGGCGGCTGTATGGTGCTGCGGGGATGCGGGTGGAGGAGGCGGCGGTCGATTGGGATGCCATCCGGGTCGCCCATCTGATCCCGGAAAGCGGGGTGGAGCTGATCCCCGACGAGAGCTATCTGCTGGAAAGCGGGTTTGAGCGTCTGCACGGCGTCGATTTCCGCAAGGGCTGCTATGTCGGCCAAGAGGTCACCGCGCGGATGAAGCACAAGACCGAACTGCGCAAGGGGCTCGCTTTGGTCGCGGTCGAGGGTGCAGCGCCGGTGGGCTCCGCGATTTTGGCCGAGGGGCGCGAGGTCGGGCGGCTGTTTACCCAAAGCGGCGGGCGCGCGATTGCACATCTGCGGCTCGACAAGGCCGAGGGCGAGATGTGGGCCGCTGATGCAAGGGTCCGGCGGATTTAGGCCCAGCGTCGGCATATTTTTGCGCCTTGCCAGGATAGATCAGCGAAAATACGGCCAAACCTTGTCAAAAGCTTGATTGAACAAGGCGATACCCCATATGTCGTGGGTATACCGGGCAGGACTTCACAAGATGCGGGGGGACGGACCCGATAGCTATGCGTCAGAAACATGACAGCTATGTGAGAAATGGGATGACGAATCGTCGTTAACTCGTTACAAGCAGGAAACTTGAAAAAGACAAGAGCAAGAAGCAGGACGAAAATGGCCGATTTCATCGACAGCACCGCCTTCAACTTCGAACAGGGTCAGCGCGCGCGCAAGTTGTTTGCCGCCGTGGTTTTGGCTGCGCTGGACGATGCGATTGCCGATGACAAGAAATACGGCAACGGTCCTGATCAGATCGCCCGTTGGGCGCGTTCGCGCGATGGCCGCGAAGTTTTGTCCTGCGCCGGGATCGACCCGAACGAGCGGGTTGTCAAAGGCTTGATGGAGTTTGTCTCCAAAGGCGTGCGCACCTCGGTTGCTTTGTCGCGCGAAGAAAGCGAACGCCGCCACGCCCTGGAACTGGATCAGGCCGAAGCCGCCTGATCAGAGCAGAACCGCTGCCGAACGCGCCCTGTCCGGGGCGCGTTTTCATTTGGGGTCAGTCGAATTCCCGCG
>JAYTQA010000575.1:0-5876 GCA_043746955.1 bacterium
CTGGATGCATTTGGGATCTCCCCCGCCCCCAAGCCCAACCTGTCGCGATGGGAGGATGTGATGGATCGCCTAACCCATGCCGAAGGCGAAGTCCGCATCGCGGTGGTCGGCAAATATACCCAGCTCGAAGACGCCTACAAGAGCATCGCCGAGGCGCTCACCCATGGCGGGATGGCCAACCGCACCCGGGTCCGCGCCAACTGGGTCGACAGCGAGATTTTCGAACGCGAAGACCCCGCCGCCTATCTGGAAGACTTCCACGCCATCCTGGTCCCAGGTGGTTTTGGCGAACGCGGCACCGAAGGCATGATCAAAGCCGCGCAGTTTGCCCGGACCCGCAAAATCCCCTACCTCGGCATCTGTCTTGGCATGCAAATGGCGGTGATCGAAGCCGCGCGCAATCTGGTCGGCGTGAACGACGCCGGATCGGAAGAATTCGACCAGGAGGCCGGGGCCAAACGCTTTACCCCGGTGGTCTATCACCTGAAAGAATGGGTGCAAGGCAACCATACCGTCACCCGCAAAGCCACCGATGCCAAAGGCGGCACCATGCGATTGGGCGCCTATACTGCCCTGTTAAAAGAAGGCTCCAAGGTTGCGCAGGTCTACCACGCCACCACGATCGAAGAACGCCACCGCCACCGCTATGAGGTCGATATCCAATACCGCCAGCAACTGGAGGACCACGGCCTGATCTTCTCCGGCATGAGCCCGGACGGCAAACTGCCGGAAATCATTGAAGTCAAAGACCACCCATGGTTCATCGGCGTCCAGTTCCACCCGGAGTTGAAAAGCAAACCCTTCGCCCCGCATCCATTGTTCGCGGATTTCGTCAGGGCGGCGAAGGAGCAGGAGCGATTGGTGTAGATGTTGCTCAACCGCCCCCTACTCGTGTAATATCCCAAAATGCCCAGTGTTTTCCGCCAAGACGGTTTTCGCGCCTTCTTCTACTCCAACGAAGGCGACCCGCGCGAACCGCCGCACATTCACCTGATAGCAGGGGATCACGAAGCAAAATTCTGGCTCCGTCCCGAGGTGACGCTGGCGTCTAGCGCAGGTTTTGACGCAAAAACCCTTCGCCTCTTGGCCCAGATGGTCGAGGATCGGCGAGAAGAGATTGAAAGGGCGTGGCATGACTATTTCGGCTGAAAGCCTGCGGTTCGACGAAGACACGATGTGGGTCGGCCTCTCCGATGGCCGCACGCTGGGTGTGCCCTTGGTCTGGTTCCCCCGCCTCCTGCACGCCAATCCCGCCGCGCGTGAAGCGTTCACCCTCAGCCCGATGGGCTTACATTGGGAGGGGTTGGACGAGGATATTTCGGTGGCAGCTTTGATTGCGGGACGTGGGGATATGGCGGCGATGGGGAGAGTGGCTTGAGGAATGCCTGATAAAGATCACGCACAACTCAAAGTAAATGGTGTTTGCAAGACTTGATCAAAATTTCATAGAGTCACCGAGCCATACCGTCAGTTAAAAATGGCTGGACGAGAAATAGTTATTGACATCTTTGCGTGGCCTGATCAATTTGCAATATGTTAAACGCCGCAGGTCGAGGAGAAGCGTCGAAATGAAAATATTTGGAATTTTATTGCTCTGCCTGGGACTAGTGTTGACGATAACGATTATATTTTCGTGGATCGGCATACCGTTGATGTTTGTTGGCGCCATCGTGATTTGGGCTGGCCGCTCCCCCACTGTTATAACTAATGTGATACACAACAGTCCCTCAGAAAAATCCGACAGTCAAAAATAATATGGGTGGGGTGCGCATTCATTGCGCGCCCCTCACTTCCCCCCCAAAACCCGCTGCACAATCCCCGGGTCCTTCGCAATCAGCGCCAGCAGCACCCGGGCCGGGCCCTCCGGCTTCCGTCGCCCCTGCTCCCAATTCAGCAAGGTCGCCTTCTTCACCCCGATCGACCGCGCAAATTCCGCCTGGCTCAAACCGGTGCGGGCGCGGATGGCGGGAACTTCGGGGTCCGGCACCTCGACATTGTGGACGACATACCCCTCCCGCGCGCCATTGGCATAAGCCAGCGCTTCGGTCAGGCCCTGCATGATGCTGTCGTAGACTTCACTCATGGCGTTCTCCGATAGGTTCGGGCCATCGTTTCCGCCGCCTGAACCACAGTATTCGCCTGTTCTGTCGTCAGGTTTTCTTGCCGGCTCTTGGCAAAGATAGTGATGAGGAACAATGGCATACCAGTTTCTTCGCGGTAATAGTGAATGACCCGGTAGCCGCCACTCTTGCCGCCGCCGGGGCGCGCCAGTCGAAGTTTCCGGACACCGCCGCCCAAAAGCACGCCAGCGTCGGGGTGGGTCGCCAGATAATCAATCGACGATGTCTTTTCGTCGTCGCTGATCAAAGTTTTGGCGCGGCGGGCGAATTCGTGGGTTTCGACGACAGCGACATAGGTCATCACCCGCGTCTTATCCGCCAATGGCGCATAAGTCAATGGCGCAGCTACCCCGCCACCACCGGCATCACCTCATACATCCCCTCATAAATCATATGCCCCGCCACATAAAATATGATCGCCAATCCGACAAACGCAATCCAGCGGTATTTGTTCAACAACCCGGCGATAAAACTCGCCGCCAGCCCCATCAGTGCCACCGACAAGCCCAGCCCGAAGATTAAAACACCCGGATGCTCTCGGGCCGCACCCGCCACCGCCAGCACATTATCCAGGCTCATCGAGACATCGGCAATCACGATCTGCCACGCCGCCTGCCGGAAGCTTTTGCGGGACGCGCCTTTCGCTATCGCGCCGTCCTGGTTCAGATCGGAATTTGCCAGCGCCTCGACCGCATCGTCAGCCTCGTGGCCCTGGCGCAGTTCGCGCCACATCTTCCAGCAGACCCACAGCAGCAGAATGCCGCCCGCCAAGGTCAACCCGGTGATCGCGAGCAGCCGGGTCGCGACCAAGGCGAACACGATCCGCAATACCGTCGCCGCCAGCACGCCGATGATGATCGCCTTGGTCCGCAGATCTCTGGGCAACCCGGCGGCCGCCATGCCGATCACGATGGCATTGTCACCGGCAAGCACCAGATCAATGCCGATCACACCCAGAAGTACGGTCAGGACTTCGGGGGTTAACATATCCATCGGCGTCTCCGGTTTAAGGCCCTGTTTAGGTAAGGCCTGCGCCGCCGCCTTTCAACCGCCAAGCCCGCTGGACGGGAGCCCGAGCTTGGGCTAGGCCGGGCCATGCTGTCCTATCAACACGCCTATCACGCTGGAAACCTCGCCGATGTGCACAAGCATGCCCTGCTGGCCTGGGCGCTGGCCTATCTGACGGCCAAGGCCAAGCCCTTGACTTATATCGAAACCCACGCCGGCCGGGGGCTGTACGATCTGACCGGGGCACAGGCTGACAAGACCGGCGAGGCTGCGGTCGGCATTACCCGCGCGCAAAGCTGGCTGCCGCCGGATCACCCGTACCTGCGCTGTCTGGCCGAGGTGCGTGGCGTCCACGGCGCGCAGGCCTATCCCGGCTCGCCGCTGATCGCAGCCACAATGCTGCGCGAAAGCGACGTGATCCACCTCTGCGAGCTGCACCCCCAGGAATTTCGCGCGTTGGAGGCGAACCTTGCCCCGTGGGGCGCCCATGTCGCGCAGGTCGACGGGCTGGAGGCGGCTTTGACCCTGACCCCGCCGACCCCGCGCCGGGGCCTGATGCTGATTGACCCGTCCTACGAGGTGAAGGCCGATTATGACCGCCTGCCCCAGATCATCGCCAAAGTGGTAAAGCGTTGGAATGTCGGGATTATTGCGCTCTGGTATCCGATCCTGCTGGATATCCCCCATCTGCCGATGCTGGCCGCCCTGACCATGGATTTTCCCCAAGCCCTGCGCTCCGAAGTCCGCTTTGCCCCGATGCGAGCAGGCCACCAGATGGCCGGGTCGGGCATGTTCATCATCAACCCGCCCTACGGCATGGCCGAGGCGGCCGCCCGGCTTCACGTCGCGTTTGAGGCGCATAGACGTTGAACCAAACCGCCAACCCGTGCCGCCGACCCATTGGCATCGACCAAACCGCACCCTATGTTACGCGCCATGAGTTTTCTTGACGCCCTGTTCGGCCCCGCCCCGACCCGCATGGCCCCGCCCGATGAACGGCTGGCCCTGGCGGCTTTGCTGGTCCGCGTGGCGGGTGCCGATGGCTTTGCCTCGCCTGACGAACTGGCCCGGATCGACCGCATCTTGTGCACCCGCTTTGCTTTGACCCAAGATGCCGGCCTTGCCCTGCGGCGCGAGGCCGAGGTGGCCGAAACCCTGGCCCCCGACACCGTCCGCTTCACCCGGGCGCTGAAACAGGCGGTTGCCTTGGAAAACCGCGCCGCCTTGGTTCAGGCACTGTGGTCGGTCGCTTTGGCCGATGGCCAGCGCGATGCCGAGGAGGACAAGCTGTTGCGGCTGGTCGCAAGCCTTCTGGGCCTGACCGATGTGGATTCGGCCCTCGCCCGCAAAAGGGCAGCCGCGCCATGATCGCCTCGCTTGGCATGTACGACCGCACCGAATGTCAACCGGCCCATGACCGGCTTTGGGCGCTGATCCGCGACGGTATCCGCAGCCACGGCCTGACCGCGCCTGACAGCCTGACCCGCGGCCCCGATGCCTACTGGCCAGCGTGGCAATCGCCTGACCTGACCTTCTCCCAAACCTGCGGCTTGCCGTACCGCGCCCGCCTGCACGGCAAAGTCACCCTGATCGGCACCCCGGACTTCGGGCTAAAGGGCTGTCCGCCCGGCTATTACCGCTCGATCTTCGTGGCGCGCAAAACCGATGCCCGCAGCACACTTACCGAGTTTGACCGGGCCAACCTCGCCTTCAGCGACGCGTTGTCGCAATCCGGCTGGGCCGCGCCGCAGACCCACGCCCGCGCCCATAACCTGACGCTGAAACCCCACCTGCATACTGGCGGCCACCTGCAATCCGCGCGCGCCGTGGCCGAGGGGAGCGCCGAAATTGCCGCGATTGATGCGGTAACCTGGGCGATGATTGAAAAGTGGGAGACGGTTGCCGATGGCCTCAAAGTGGTCGGTCAGACCGACCCGACCCCCGGCCTGCCCTATATCGCGGCCCCAGGCACCGATGCGGCACGGATGTTTGACATCATCGCCGACGCCATCGCCGCGCTGTCAGAGATCGACCGCGCCAGCCTCACCCTGCGCGGGCTGGTCTGGATTGCGCAGGAAACCTACCTTGCGGTGCCCAATCCACCGACCCCGGCTGACCTGGGTTTCCGTCCCAAAACCTAGCGCATGGGGCTGTTTGATCGACACATCATCCTGCTCTGGTTTTTGGGGATCGCCTGCTGGACGCGGAAAACCGGATTCGACTTTTCCGCTTCACGCTCTCACTTCTCACCGGCTTCTCGCCGACTTCTCACCGGCGTCTCACCGACTTCTCACCGGCTTCTCACCGGCTTCTCACCGACTTCTCACCGACTTCTCACCGGCCTCGCTTTGATTTTTCGCAGAAAAATCGTGGCAAACCGCGCCAAAACCGATTTCCCTTGCCGAAATCACCCGCGCCGCCTATCCTGACATTTGATCAAATTGCGCGGAGGTCATGCCGACCTCGGCCGGGATCGACAAAAAGGGATGGATCAAGGGCATGATCCGACCTGCCTGCTGGCCTAAAGGCATGTGTGGGCGGGGGTCTGCCTTTCCGATGTGATATGATGAAGGACTGGCTTAGAAAACACCCGGACGTCCGGACCATTCGTGTGGCTGCGGCGGATCTGAACGGGCAGGCGCGCGGCAAACGGGTGCCGGCACGGTTCGCCGACAAGATCGTCAAGGATGGCACGCGCTTCCCGTTCTCGGTCCTCAACCTCGACATCTGGGGCGAGGATATTGACGA
>JAYTQA010000576.1:0-2191 GCA_043746955.1 bacterium
ATGATGACGTTTGATAGAAACATCGTCATGCTCAGGAGTCTCAGTGGTCGCGTGATTGTTGAGGAAAACCGGATTCCACTTTTCCTCATCACGCTCTAAACTCGCGTCCGATGATGGAGATCAGGTCGACATTGCCGCCGTGGCTGTTGAGGATCACCAGTTTGCGCACCCCGGCGCGGGCGACCGACCGGCCGATCTCGGTCCAGACCGCCAAAGCGGTCGGCGCGGTCAGGGTCAGGGTGCCGGGCGTCCAGAGGTGATCGTTGGATTTTCCGACCTGTTGGGTGGGCAGGATGCCCAGGTCGAGGTCGGCGGGGCATTTTTGGCGCAGAAGGTCGAGCAACCCCTCGTTGAGGATCGTATCGGTGCCGACCGGCAGGTGCGGGCCGTGCTGTTCGATGGCGGCGGTGGGCGGGATCGCGATGGTGTTCATCGGGTCGACCGCCTGCCATTCCGGGGCGCGGTAGTCTTGCCAATCCAGTCGGCGGGTAGTTCTGGCGGTCATTCGGCGGCCTTTGTTTGTGCGGTGATGGTTGGGCGGCCGATCAGCCGGTCGATGGCGTAGGCCACCCGTGTCAGATGGCGGGCGCGGCTGGCCGGGGTGGATGTATCCATCAGGTAATGGGCGACAAACACCTTGCGCGCGAACCTTGGACAGAGCCAGCCCACCCCGCGCATCAGTTGACGGCGACCGGCAAAGCCCACCATCAGCGACATCAGCCAACTTGCCCCGCAGGTGGTGAACACCCCAAGCCGCGTGATGTGCAACAGGCCCGGCCGGATGGTTTTATGGCTGTCATCCGGCATCAGGAAGGCGACATCGGGCAGCAATACCCGGTCGAGCCAACCTTTCAGCATGGCGGGCAGGCCGTACCACCAGGTCGGGTAGATAAAAATCAGCGTGTCGCACCATGCCACATCGGCGCAATGGCTTTCAACCGGCGTGCGGTTGGTGGGGCAGGTCAGGTAGCCGCTGAGTTCGGGGCCGGTCAGCACCGGGGAAAACCCTTCCGCATACAAATCGCGCAGGCGGACCTCGAACCCGGCAGCGCGCAATCGGTCCAGCACCAGATCGCGCACGGCGGCATTGAAGCTGCCCGGTTTTGGGTGGCAATAGATCACCAGGGCGCGCATCAGAACCGCTCCATCTCCTGCCGCACATGAGAGAGAAAGCCGTTCAGCCGGGGCGGGGTCGCGGTGTTCATGTCATCCATCGCCAGATATTTCATTTTTCGGGCGCAGGCGGCGTTCCAAAGCGCCCGGGTGACGATCTTGCGCGGTGGATCGCCTGCCAGAAACGCGCGCAATCTTGTGCCGCCATAGGTGGTGACGGCGGCGCGTTTCTGGATGTTTTGCAATGCGGGAAAGACGCGGCCACCGGTCAGATGAAAGCTGACGCCGGGCCGGAACACCCGGTCGAAAAAGCCTTTCAGGATGGCCGGAAAGCCGAAACTCCACACCGCAAACACCAAAACCAGCGCATCGGCGGCATGCAGGCGGTCACCATAGCTTTGCACGGGCGCGGTGTTGGCCGGCACGTCGTGGTAGGTGCTGCGTTCTGCCATGGTCAGGACCGGGTTGAAGCCTTCGGCGTAGAGGTCGCAATCGTCGACCTGCCAGCCCTTGGCGGTCAGGGTATCTACCACTGTCCGGTGCAAAGATGCCGAAAAACTTTCCGGCACCGGATGGGCAAAGACCACCCGCGCCCGGCTCATTGTGTGGTGCTTTCTGCGGTGCTTTCGGTGGCCTTTCGCAGGCCCGGACAGGCGTACATCTGGCGGTAGGCCCAGTTCGGATCATCCCAGGCGATCATCTTGCCGGGGTTGAGCAGGCCCTTGGGGTCGGCCTCGCGCTTGAACGCCAACTGGCGGGTGTCGATAGTTTGGCGGCCACCTTCCTCCAGCGTGTAGCGGTGCGGGTTGAAGATCATCGCCCCCAACTCCTCGTGGATGCGGATGATTTCATCCAGCCGGGCTTCGGTCGCAAAGCGCACAAGGGAAAGGCCGCCCATCTGCACCCGACCGGTGCCTCGGGTCACCTCGATGTGTTGCAGGACTTCCGGGCTGAACTTCTGGCGGACCTTGTCGACCAGGCCAAGCGGGTCGTCAAAGCCGTAACCGACCTGCAGATAGGTCATGGTCGGATCAACCTTCATCGCCCGCAAGGTCGTATGGTTCCAGCCGTATTCAAA
>JAYTQA010000577.1:0-5842 GCA_043746955.1 bacterium
TCGGCGAGTCCGGCTGCGGCAAATCGACGGTCGGCCGGCTGATCCTGCGACTGATGCAGCCGACCTCGGGCACCATCCGGTTGCGTGGCACCGACGTCACTCGGCTGGGCGACGCGGCGATGCGGCCGTACCGGCGGCATGCGCAGATGGTGTTCCAGGATCCCTATGCCTCGCTGAACCCGCGGCTCACGGTGGGCACGATCGTCGGCGAACCGCTGGAGAACTACGGCGATTTGAGCAAGACGGCGCGGCGCGACAAGGTTGGCAGCCTGTTGGAGCGGGTGGGGCTGCACGGCGATGCGGTGAGCCGCTATGCCTTCGAGTTCTCTGGCGGGCAGCGTCAGCGGCTAGGTATCGCGCGCGCGCTGGCGCTCGACCCCGGGCTGATTGTCGCCGACGAGGCGGTCTCGGCGCTCGACGTGTCGGTGCAGGCGCAGGTTCTGAACCTGATGATGGAGCTGCAAGAAGATCTGGGCCTGTCCTACCTGTTCATCAGCCATGATATGGCGGTGGTCGAACGGGTGTCGCATCATGTCGGCGTCATGTACCTTGGCCGCATCGTTGAAATTGGGCCGCGCGCTGCGATCTTTGAAAATCCGCAGCACCCCTATACACTGGCGCTGCTGTCTGCGGTGCCGATTGCCGACCCCCGCCAGCGCCGCTTCGTCGATGACCTTAGCTTCAAGCCGATCACTTCGCCGATTTTTCCGTTGGGCCATCAGCCTGCGCCATCGGTCTATACACAGGTCGCGCCGGGCCATCTGGTCTTGCAAGCCTGAACCTTGGGCCAGAACCTGTGGCCTGAACCTGTGGCCTGAACCTTGGGCCTGAACCTTGGGCCTGAACCTTGGGCCAGAACTTTGGGAGAAAGCCATGCCGATCAAAAACCGCCTTGCCGAAATGCACGCCGAAATCACCGAGTGGCGGCGTGATATCCATGAAAACCCTGAACTGATGTATGACACCCACCGGACTTCTGCCCTGGTGGCCGACAAATTGCGGGCGTTTGGCTGCGATCAGGTGGTCGAGGGCATCGGGCGCACTGGGGTTGTCGGCGTGATCAAGGGCAAGACCGACACGCGCGGCCATGTCGTGGGCCTGCGCGCCGATATGGACGCTCTGCCGATCATCGAGGCGACCGGGCTTGGCTATGCCTCAAAAACGCCCGGCAAGATGCACGCTTGCGGCCATGACGGCCATACCGCGATGCTGCTCGGGGCCGCGAAATATCTGGCCGAGACGCGCAATTTTGATGGGTGCGTCGCGGTGATTTTTCAACCCGCCGAAGAAGGTGGGGCCGGCGGTGAGGCGATGGTCAAGGACGGTCTGATCGAACGCTTTCGCATCAAGGAAATCTACGGGATGCACAACGCGCCGGGGGTTCCGGTCGGCACCTTTACCATCAAACCAGGGCCGTTCTATGCCGCGACCGACAACTTCACGGTGCATGTGACCGGCGTCGGCGGCCATGCGGCCAAGCCGCATGCGACCATCGATCCCACGGTCATCGCCTGCCAGATCGTGATGACCCTGCAAACCATCGCCGCGCGCAATGCGGATCCTTTGGCCTCGATCGTGGTGTCCGTCACCTCGTTTCGCACTGAAAGCGAGGCGTGGAATGTCATCCCCGCAGGGGTCGAACTGCGCGGCACGGTCCGCACCTTTGACCCGGGTTTGCGCAAAATCGCCGAGGACCGCTTGAAAACCATTGTCGCCGGCACTGCGGCGGCCTTTGGCGGGCAGGCGAAGGTGGTCTGGAACCCGGGTTATCCGGCCATGGTCAATGCCGCAAACGAAACCGACTATGCGGCAGCGGTGGCGTTGAAGGTGTCGGGCCGCGTCGACACCAATGCCCCGGCTCTCATGGGCGGCGAGGATTTCGCCTATATGCTGCAAGTCTGCCCGGGGGCTTATATTCAGGTCGGCAATGGCGACACGGCAGACGTGCATCACCCGGGCTATAATTTCAACGACGCGGCGATCCCGTTTGGCGCCTCGTATTGGGCGGAACTGGTGGAAACCCGGATGCCCGCAGCGTGAGGGAGGATCAAATGGAATCGCAGGCCTATCTGGACGCGAACCAAGACCGATTTATCAGGGAACTGCTGGATTTCGTCCGCATCCCCTCGGTTTCGGCATCCGAGGCGCATACAGCCGATGTGGTGCGCGCGGGCGAATGGGTGGTGGCGCGGCTGAAACAGGCCGGGGCCGAGAATGTGGTCATGCTGCCGACCGCTGGCCATCCGGTGGTCTATGGCGATTGGCTGCATGCCGGGGCTGACAAACCGACGGTCCTGATCTACGGCCATTTCGATGTGCAACCGGCGGAACCGTTCGATCTGTGGGACAGCCCGCCTTTCGCACCCGAAATCCGCGATGGCAAGGTCTGGGGCCGGGGTGCTTCAGACGACAAGGGCGGGATGCTGATCCCGATCCTGTCCGTGGAGGCTTTGCTGAAGACCACCGGGCGCCTTCCGGTGAATGTGAAATTCTTCTTTGAGGGGCAGGAAGAAATCGGCTCGCCCCATCTGGCCCCCTTCATCACCGCTAACTCCACGCTCTTGAAGGCCGACATGATCTTTTCCGCCGATGGCAACCAGTGGAGCGAGGATGAACCCTGCCTGATCACCGGCCTGAAAGGTCTGGTGGCTTGCGAGGTTACCGTGACCGGTGCCAAGGGCGATCAGCATTCCGGCATGCAGGGCGGCGGCATTGCCAACCCGATCCAGGGCCTGTCGCAGATCATCGCCGGCATGAAGGGGACCGATGGCAAGATCACGGTCGCTGGCTTTTATGATGACGTGATCGAGCTGACCATTGAGGATCGTGCCGCCATCGCACGCGTGCCGTTTGACCAGGCGCAATACACGGCCGACCTTGGCGTGCCGGACGTGTTTGGCGAAGCGGGCTATACCACCCGCGAACGGCTGTGGGGGCGGCCTACGTTCGAGTTGAACGGGATCTGGGGCGGCTATCAGGGCAAGGGCATCAAGACCGTGCTTCCCGCCGAGGCCCGCGCCAAGATCACCTGCCGTCTGGTTGCCAATCAGAAGCCCGACGCGATCTTTGCCTTGTTGAAAGCCCATATCGAGGCCCATGTGCCGCGCGGACTGCGCGCCCGGGTCGAACGGCTCGCCGGGAGCGCGGATCCGTTCCTGGTGCCCTCGGGCCACAATTCCAGCAGTGTCGCGGGGCAAGTGCTGGCCGAAGTTTATGGCAAGGCACCCTTCATCACCCGGGTCGGCGGTTCCATCCCGGTGATGACCATGTTGCTGCAAGAACTTGGCGTGCATGCCACGGTTTTTGCCTTCGGCCTTGCCGACGAAAACCTGCATGCGCCGAATGAATTCTTCCGGCTGTCAAACTTCCGCAAGGGCCAGACGGCCTATTGTCGGCTGCTCGAACGTTTGGGCTGACCCCAACCCGCATCGGCAAACCGCCAAAATGCCAGAACTGAACCACCGGGTTGAACAGGGCCGGCAAGACGGGCTGATCCTCTGGCGCGACGGATTCTCATCGTCAGCATCGCCAGGCGAACCGGCTTCTGCGCCAGGCGTCGGCCTATTTTGCGATGGCGCGCAAGGCTGTTCAGCACGGCTTCCGCACAGCGTGTAACGCTTGGATCGCCCACGCCGGGACATGCGCGCCTGCCCCGACGATCATCGCGGTGAACATCGGGGCGAGCCGATCTGCGCCGTCATCTCATGGCAATCGCCCTTAACCGCTCCGGGTTTGCCGGGCCAAATCGAACCTTCCTGCGCCGTCGCACCCCCTGATTTCAAACTTACCCACGACCGATTTCTCCCCTTTTCTTTCGCCAATCGGTGGCTATAGTCAGGACCATGACGATGGATCGCATCATGTTTCGCGCGGACGTTGGGGCACACCCCCGGCCGTCGCACGACCGCCCCTTGGGTCTGCTGCTTCTAAGCCACCGCTGAGCGTACCCCTTGGGTGCGAACGCTCAGAGGTGACCAGCGCCCAACGCCGCCAAGCCACTTCCCCCCAAGGATCACCGATATGACCGAACCAAACGCTCAACCCCGCGTGTTGATATTCGACACCACCCTGCGCGACGGCGAACAAAGCCCCGGTGCCACCATGACCCATGCCGAAAAACTGGAGATTGCGAGCCTCTTGGACGAAATGGGCGTCGATATCATCGAGGCGGGCTTTCCGATCGCCTCCGAAGGCGATTTCAACGCCGTGGCCGAAGTGTCGCGCCGTGCCAAAAACGCCACCATCTGCGGGCTGGCCCGGGCCAACTACAAGGACATCGACCGCTGCTGGGAGGCGGTGAAACACGCGAAATCCCCGCGGATTCACACCTTCATCGGCACCTCGGCCCTGCACCGCGCGATTCCCAATCTGGACATGGACCAGATGGCCGAACGCATCCACGACACCGTCACCCACGCCCGCAACCTGTGCGACAATATCCAATGGTCGCCGATGGATGCGACCCGCACCGAACACGACTACCTGTGCCGCGTGGTCGAGATTGCGATCAAGGCCGGGGCGACCACGATCAACATTCCCGATACGGTCGGCTACACCTACCCGTTTGAATCCTCCAAACTGATTGCCATGCTGTTGGCGCGGGTGCCGGGGGCGGATCAGATCATCTTTGCCACCCATTGCCACAACGATCTGGGCATGGCGACCGCCAACAGCCTGGCCGCCGTCGAGGCCGGTGCGCGCCAGATTGAGTGTACGATCAATGGTTTGGGCGAACGCGCTGGCAATACTGCTCTCGAAGAGGTTGTGATGGCGATGCGGGTCAGGAACGATATCCTGCCCTATCGCACCGGGATTGATACCTCCAAGATCATGAACCTGTCGCGCCGGGTGTCCGCCGTCTCGGGCTTTCCGGTCCAGTTCAACAAGGCCATCGTCGGCAAGAACGCCTTCCTGCACGAGTCGGGCATCCATCAGGACGGCGTGTTGAAAAACGTGCAAACCTTTGAAATCATGCGCCCGGAAGACATTGGCCTGACCGCCAAGAACATCGCGATGGGCAAACACTCGGGCCGGGCCGCCTTGCGTGCCAAGCTGAAGGAACTGGGGTTTGAACTGGCCGACAACCAGTTGAACGACGTCTTTGTCCGCTTCAAATCTTTGGCCGACAGCAAGAAGGAGGTCTACGACGACGACCTGATCGCCTTGGTGGCCGATGAGGCGACGACCGGCGACAACGACATGCTGCAGGTTAAGCGCCTCCGCGTCGTTTGCGGCACCGAAGGTCCGCGCGAAGCCGAACTGACCCTGCTGATCGACGGGGTGGAGCACAGTACCGATACGACCGGGGATGGCCCGGTCGATGCCGCCTTCAACGCGGTCGATGAGTTGTTCCCGCATAACGCCACACTGGAGTTGTATCAGGTGTCGGCCGTGACCGAAGGCACCGACGCGCAGGCCACGGTTTCGGTGCGCCTGTCGGAAGCTGGCCGGATCGCCACCGGCCAGTCCGCCGATACCGATACCGTGGTCGCGAGTGTCAAGGCTTACGTCAACGCGCTGAACCGTCTGATCGTGCGGCGGCAGAAAACCGCCCCCGACAGCGATCTGAAGTCGGTCAATTACAAAGACCTGAATTGATGCTGCAGGCCCAGCCCGAAACCGCCCCGGAGCCGTGATCGCTCCAATTTACCTAAACTTTCCCATTCATCTGGGCACAAATACTCCACGGGGGTGCGGGGGTGTGAAACCCCCACCGACCTCCATGCAGCACGCCAACGCTTCGGCTAGAGCATGTCGCTTTTCTTACGATTCAGGATTCCCATGAGGGCTGATCTGTGGTTCCGTTCTCTTGACCAGATGTAGGGGGATCGAATGGGCAAGT
>JAYTQA010000578.1:0-2190 GCA_043746955.1 bacterium
GATGTGGCGCTGGCGCTGGATGTGATTGGCGACATCGTGCTCAACCCCGCGTTCCACAAGGCGGATATTGAAACCGAACGCCATGTGATCTTACAGGAAATCGGCCAAGCGCTGGATACGCCGGACGACATCGTGTTCGACTGGCTGCAAGAAGTGTCCTATCCCGACCAGCCGTTCGGCCGCACGATTCTGGGGCCGGAGGAGCGGGTCAGCGCGTTCAAGGCCCGCGATTTGCGCGGCTTTGTGAAAGAGCGCTATGCGCCGGATCAGATGATCCTGTCGGCCGCCGGTGCGGTCGATCATGACGCGATTGTCACTCAGGCGCAGGCGATGTTTGGCGCGTTGAAGTCGAAACCCGCGCTTGGCTTTGATCTGGCGCGCTTTGCCGGCACCGAACGGCGCGAGGTCAAGGATCTGGAGCAGGTGCATTTTGCGATGGCCTTTGATGCGCCGGGCTACCGGCACGCCGATGTTCAGGTAGCCCAGGTCTATGCGACGGCATTGGGCGGCGGCATGTCCTCGCGTCTGTTCCAGAAAATCCGCGAGGAGCGGGGCCTCTGCTATTCGATCTTCGCGCAGGCCGGGGCCTATGAGGATGCCGGGCAGATCACGCTTTATGCCGGCACCTCGGCCGAAGAGATTGGCGATCTGATGGCTCTGACGATGGATGAGTTGAAGCGCGCCGCCGACGATATGTCGGACGCCGAGGTCGCGCGGGCCAAAGCGCAGATCAAGGCCGGGATGCTGATGGGCTTGGAAAGCCCGTCGTCGCGGGCCGAACGGATTGCGCGGTTGCTGGCGATTTACGGCCGGGTGCCGGATGTCGACGAGGTGGTGGCCAAGATCGACGCCGTCTCGACCGCCGATGTGCGGCGCTTTGGCGCCGGGTTGACCAGTGCGGGTTCGGCACTGGCGCTCTATGGCCCGGTCGCGGCCGCACCGGGCTTGGAGGCGATGCGGCACAGGCTGCGTGGCTGATGTTCGGCCTCAAGAAAAAGCCGAAGATTGAAACCGCGCGGATGACGCTCCGCCTGCCAAGCCATGGCGACTTTCGCCAATGGGCCGATTTGCGCGATGGCTCGGCCGCCTATCTGATCCCGTGGGAGCCGGTGCGGGCCGGCGATCATCTGACCCGGCGGGCTTTTACCAACCGGGTCTATTGGGCGGCACGGGCCGAAGCGCAAGGCACCGCCCTGCCATTGATGCTGTTCCGGCGGGTGGATAACCTGCTTTTAGGGGCGATCACGCTGGACAACATCCGGCGCGGCCCGGTGCAGGCGGGCACCCTTGGCTATTGGATTGGCGCCCCCTTTGCCCGCCAGGGGTTCATGCGCGAGGCGATCCAGTCGGTGATCCACCACGCGTTTCAGGTGATGGACCTCAGCCGGATCGAGGCCGCCTGCCTGCCGGAAAATGCGCCGTCCAGGGGTGTTTTGGAAAGCTGCGGCTTCAAGTATGAGGGCGTGGCCCAAAGCTATCTGCAGATCAACGGGCGCTGGCGCAATCATGTGCTCTACGCCAATTTGCGGTTTGACCGGCGCGGAAAAACTGAGGTCGGCTAGGGGGTTGGCCGCCGGAGGTTTCACACTCCCGGACCCCGGTGGGATATTTGTTCCAGAATGAGTGGGCAATAAATGGAGCCTTTGATCCTGATGTTGCGCGGGGTGAATGTCGGCGGTGCCAACCGGCTGCCGATGGCGGCGTTTCGCGCGATGCTGACCGGGTTGGGGCTGGCGCGGGTGCAGACCTACATCCAAAGCGGGAACGCGGTGTTTTTGGGCGCGCGGGCGGGGTTGGAGGTTCGGGTCGCCGAGGCTTTGCGGGTGCTGTTCGGGATAAGTGTGCCGGTGTTTTTGGTGAGCGTGGCGGAGCTGGCGGCGGTAATGGCTGCGAACCCGTTCGCGGTTGAGGGCGAAGCGGATGGGGCCAAAGTGCATGTGATCTTTTTGCAGGGTGCGGTCCGGTTTGATCCGGGGTTGGCGGTGCATGCGACCCAAGGCGAGCAGTTTCATCTGACCGAACGGGCGTTTTATCTCCACACGCCGGCCGGGTTTGGCAAATCCCAAATGGCAGAAAAGCTGGCCAAGTACCTTAAGGCCGAGATGACCGGGCGCAATCAGCGGTCCGCCACGGCGATTTTGGCGTTGGCGGCTGGCTTGACGGGAACGTGATCGCTAAGGCCGGGCGTTC
>JAYTQA010000579.1:0-2189 GCA_043746955.1 bacterium
CCCGCCGCCGCACCGCCATCAAATCCAATCCTTCTCGCCAGCCGGTAGGCAAAGTTGCGGAACCTTTTGCGGCCGCAGACGTTCCATCCCGGAACCTCCGAGAGGAAGCCCTGATGGATTGGACCCAGATCGAGGTGAAATGGGCTGCCATGACGCGCCGGGTCCGCGCCGATTTGGCAGCCCCCGCGCCCCGACTGCCCGATCAGGACCCGCCCGCCACGCCACCCGGTGATCTGCCCGGTACGCCGCCGGTTGTTCCGCACGGCGATCTGCCGCAACCGACGCTGCCGGAACTTGTTCTGACCAAAGCCCACAAAGTGACGGCTGACTGACACCGCACACGCGCAAGTTTCGCATCATTCAAGGAAACCAAAGCCATGTCCATCGGCACCATCCTGATCATCCTTCTTGTCATCTTCCTCGTCGGCGGCTTCAGCGGCGTAGTGGGCGGCTACGGCTATGGCTACGGTCATGGTGGCATTGGGGTGATCGGGGTGATCCTGGTCGTCATCGTGGTTCTGGTGCTGACCGGGCGGATCTGATCTGAGCGCGTCCGCAGGTCCCACCTCGACGGCAGCCGTGTCATGGCGCATCTGGGCCGGGTTTGCCGCCATGTGCATCGGCATGTTCATGGCCATTCTGGATGTGCAGATTGTGGCCACATCGCTGCCCAACATTCAGGCGGCGCTGGGGATAGCTCCGGATCAGATGAGTTGGGTTCAGACCGCCTATCTGATCGCCGAAGTTATCGCGATTCCGCTGACCGGGATGCTGATGCGGATCCTGTCGATGCGCTGGCTGTTTGTCGCGGCCTTGCTGATATTTACGTTCGCCTCGGTCGGCTGTGCGGCCTCGGGCAGTTTTGCCGTGCTGATTGGCTGGCGCATCTTGCAGGGTGCAGCTGGTGGTACGCTGATCCCTGCGGTGTTCGCGGCGGTGTTCTTGCTGTTTCCGCTGCACCGGCAGGGGGTCGCCACGACTTTGGCCGGGGTTCTGGCCGTGCTGGCCCCAACGGTTGGCCCGGTGGTGGGCGGCTGGATCACGCAGACCTATTCCTGGCATTGGCTGTTTCTGATCAACGTCCTGCCCGGCATTCTGGCAGCCAGTTTCGCCGCCGTGACCCTGCCGCGTGACAGGCCCAATCTGGCTCTGATGCGGTCGATCGATGCAGTTGCCTTGGTGTTTCTGGCGCTGGCGCTCGCCTCATTGGAGATTGCCTTGAAAGAGGCGCCCAAGCGCGGCTGGACGGCGGGTTTTGTACTGGGTCTGTTGGCGCTGGCGGTGTTGAGCGGGGTCAGTTTCATCCGCCGCAGCCTTGCCTCCGCCCATGCGGTGGTCGACCTGCGCAGTTTTGCCGACCGCAATTTCGCCGTGGGGTGTATCTTGAGCTTTGTGCTGGGCATTGGCCTCTTTGGGTCGGTCTATCTGATGCCGGTGTTCCTGGCCTTTGTGCGCGGCCAGAATGCGTTGCAGATCGGCATGGTGATGTTGGTGACGGGTGTCGCGCAACTGCTGATGGCCCCGGTTGCAGTGGCGCTGGAAACCCGTCTGAACGCCAAAGTATTGACAGCGGCCGGCTTCGCCGTCTTCGCGGTTGGTCTGAGCCTGAGTGCCGTTCAAACGCCGCAGACCGATTTCGGCGCTATGTTCTGGCCGCAGGTGGTTCGCGGTCTTGCGATTATGTTCTGCCTGCTGCCGCCCACAAGGCTGGCGTTGGGACGATTGACGCCGGACCGCGTGCCGGATGCCAGCGGCTTGTTCAACCTGATGCGGAATCTCGGCGGGGCGATTGGTTTGGCATTGATCGACACGGTGATCTATTCGCGCGCAGCCGGGCATGGGGCAGTCCTGCTGGCGCAACTTCAATCGGGTGACGCCAGCGCCGCGCGGTTTGTCGGCATACCGGAAGGTTTGGTGGGCGCAAGTCCGCCCGATGCGGCAGCGCTGGCCTTGTTGCAGCCGCTGCTGGAGAAGGCGGGGCTGACGGCTGCGATCAACGATGCTTGGGGGATGATTGCGGTGCTGACCGTAGCGGCGCTGCTCTGTGTGCCGTTTGCCCGATCGACCAAAGCGCCGGTGACGTAACGGCACAGCACATTTTGGTTGGCCTATCCGGAACAAAGCTGCCCCGGCAACCGTTTAAGCCACGGTTTGCAAGGATATCTCTTGCCGACCCGCCCGGCTGACGG
>JAYTQA010000580.1:0-2183 GCA_043746955.1 bacterium
GAAGCGGCAAACATGTCGGGATATTTCAGCGGCTCGTCCTCGCCCTCGGTCACCGAAAGGATGGCCACCTTGGCATCCTCGCCCAGATCAAAGCCCGCCGGGCAGACCAGATTTCCGACGTTTTCGATGAACAGATAGGATGCGGGGAGAGGGCGCAGTCTTCGCTATCGGGACCGGGGCAGGCCCGCCGGGCCCTTTGGCCTTTTCATGCCGCCAAGCGCGCCATACAATACCCGTGGCGGATCGGTTTAGGGTGCCAGATGCAGGGCCAGCGCATTCGCGTCAGGGGGCAAGTGCAAGGCGTCGGCTTTCGCCCCTTCATCTGGGCGCTGGCGCGGGAATTCGCACTTACGGGTCGGGTGTTCAATGATCCTGAGGGCGTGTTGATCGAGGTGTTCGGGCCCGGAATCGCGGACTTTGCCGCAGCGATACCCAGACGCGCTCCGCCGCTCGCCCGGGTTGACGCGGTGGACCGCACCGGCTTCGAAGGCATCGCACCTGAGGGCTTTGCGATTGCCCAAACCCAGGGGCGCGTGGCTGAAACCGGCGTGGCGCCAGATGCGGCGACCTGTCCGGACTGCATCGCCGAAATCAATGGCCCGGGGCGGCGGCACGGCTATGCCTTCACCAACTGCACCCAATGCGGACCGCACTTCACCATTCTGCACGGCCTGCCGTACGACCGTGAGAAGACCTCGATGGCCGCCTTTGCCATGTGCCCGGCCTGCCGCGCTGAATACGAAGACCCGGCCTTCCGCCGCTTTCAGGCCCAACCCATCGCCTGCCCGGACTGCGGTCCCCGGCTTTGGTATGAGGTCGGAGGCGTGGATCAGGGCGGCGATCCCGTCAGTCTAGCGGTTGATCTGTTGCGGCGCGGCGGCATTATGGCGCTCAAGGAGCTGGGTGGGTTTCACCTCGCTGGCGATGCTGCCAACCCGGACGCCGTGGCGCTGCTGCGCGCCCGCAAACAGCGCCCGGCCAAACCCTTCGCACTGATGGGCACGGTGGAGGCGCTGGGCGCCACTGCTTGGCTGTCTGCAGCCGACAGCGCCCTTCTCGCCGACCCTGCGGCGCTGATTGTGCTGGTGGGCGCGCGTCACGTGCTGCCAGAGGCGGTTGCCCCGGGCCTTGGCACCCTGGGCGTGATGCTGCCACATACGCCGCTGCATCATCTGCTGCTGGCGCAGCTTGGCAGAGTGCTGGTCATGACCTCGGGCAATCTGTCGGGCGCGCCGCAGGTGACCGACAGCGCCGAGGCTACGGCCAAGCTTTCCGCCTGCGCCGACGGTTTTCGGCTGCACGACCGTGCGCTCGTGCGCGGGCTGGATGACAGAGTGGAACGCGCCACCCCGCCGATGGCCCTGCGCCGCGCCCGGGGCAGGGTGCCCGGCACGTGGCCGGTGCCGCCGGGCTTTCCTCAAGCGCAGGTTCTGGCCCTGGGCGGGCAGATCAAGGCTTCGATCTGCCTTGTCAAATCCGGCGAGGCCCTGCTGTCGCATCCCCTCGGCGACCTTGACGACGCCCGGACCGAGGCGGAGTTCCTGCGTGCCCTCACCGACACCCGCGCCCTTCTGGACCACAGGCCCGACGTCGTGGCCGGTGGTCTGCACGACGGCTGCCGATCCTCCACAGTGGCCGATACGATGGGGCTGGCTGCGGGACTGCCCGTGGTGCGCGTCCCGCACCATCACGCCCACCTCGCCGCCGGTCTGGCTGACAACCCGTGGCCGCGAAATGGCGGGCAGGTCGCCGGCCTCATCCTCGACGGTCTGGGGCTGGCGCCCGATGGCACGCTCTGGGGGGGCGAGGTTCTGTTGGGCGATTACGACAGCTTCACCCGCCTTGCCCATCTGCACCCCGCAGCCCTTGGCTGAGGCGATGCGGCCAGCCGCCAACCTTGGCGCAATGCGCTAGTGCGGCTGGATCAGGCCGGTCTTTGCGACCTCGCCGACCGGCTTTTCGCCGCCATGCCGCGCCAGACCCTGCGTGCGGCGGTGCGGCACGGGGTGAATGCGCCGCTTTCCTCTTCGACCGGCAGGCTTTTCGTTGCCGTCGCCGCCTGCCTTGGCACCGTGCCGGCGCTTCAGACCTATGAAGGCGAGGCCGCCCTGCGGCTGGAAGCGCTGGCCGGCCCCCAGGGTGGAGGCTATCCCTTCGGTCCGGCGCTGGACCCGGCCCCGATG
>JAYTQA010000581.1:0-5822 GCA_043746955.1 bacterium
TTGGCGGCTTTGGAGAATGGCGTGAGCCAGGTCGACAAGGGCGCGGGACGGTTCCCGCAAGTGTCTGGTTTGACGGTGGTTTATGATGCCTCGGCCGAGCCGGGCAAACGGGTGACCGAGGTGAAGGTGGGCGGTGTGGCATTGGACCCCGCGAAGCTTTATAAGGTGGCGGTCAACGATTACATGCTCGGCGGCGGCGATGGCTATACCGACCTTGGCGGCGGCAAGATGATCAACGACACCGGGGCGGGGGCGTTGGTCGCCAGTGTGGTGATGGACTACATCGAAAAGGCCGGCGTGGTGAAGCCCACCGTCGAAGGCCGGATCAAGGCGCTCGGGCAGTAAAACCCCGGTCAGGCGTGGATCAGGCCAATGTCAGAGGGGCGAAGATTGCTGGCACCCAGCACATGGGCAATGGATTGGCCGTTGATCAGGATTTCGGTGCCCGAGCCGTCTTTCATCGGCTGGGTGGTCACCGACATTTCGTCCGGTTTGATATGGGTCATGCCAAGGTCGGCGTGATTGGAGGTAAACTCCACATATATCTTGTCCAGCGCGGGGTTATAGTCGGTGATCTGCGCGGGGTGGCCGTGGGTTATGTCCCAGCTGAGGTGGAACTGGTCGGCCCCTTGCCCGCCAGTGCCCACATCATCGCTGGCAAGGTAAAGCCGGTCGTTGCCCATGCCGCCGTGCAGATGATCGGCCTGATGATCCTCCACCATAAAGGACAAATGGCCGGGCTCCGGCTGGACGAAATAGCCGTGCAGGGTGTCATTGCCCGCATCGCCAAAGACCGTGTCGCGGCCCGCGTCAGAGGCCACGAGGTGATCATTGCCCGCATGGCCGTGCAGCCTGTCATCGCCGCCATTTCCGCCCATCAGGTCATTCCGGGCGGAGCCTTGCAGGGTGTCATTGGCTTCGGTGCCAAAGACTTTGTGAAGTGCCGGCGGGGTTGGGGTTGCCAGGGTATCAGCGGCATGGCCGTGGGAAGCTGGGGCTGGGGCATGGCTCGTGGCGGCATGGCTCGTGGCGTGGTCGTCTGCGCCGGAACCGCCGCTGTGGTGGTCGGACGCCTGTTGAGCCGGGGGCTGATGTGCTGGGGGCTGATGAACCGGGAGCTGATGATGTGAGGCTGGATGATCGGGCGCGTGATGCAGTGCGGATGGCTGGAGTGCGGACGGCTGGTGCCCGGAGGGCTGGAGTGCGGACGGCTGGTGCCCGGAGGGCTGGTGTGCGTCGGCGGCATTTGGTCCGGTGTGGTCGGCGTGGGCGGTCATATGCTGCGCTGGGTTAGCCTGACCGTCATGGGTGTTGGCCGGGTCAGCCTGCCCGCCCGGTGGGTTGGCCGCGTCATCACTATGCCGATCCGAATGGCCGGAGGGGTCATCCAGCATCGAGCCATGGCTGACATCATCATGGTCGTCATGGTCCTGCGAAGGATCGTCATCTGCCGACTGGTTATCCACATGTTCCATGATGGCTGTGGCTGCAAACCCCAGGCCGGCCATCAACAACAGCCCCAACATGGCAATTCTCTCCCCATTGCACCCAATTCAGAAGGGTACCGATCCGGGGTTGACAGAGTCCTAATGCAAGTCCCGGCCAATGCGACAGTTTGGCGGCAGAACCAAAGACTTTATTAAAAGATCAAAGGTTTTATGCAAAGATGCGCGCGGCGCGGGGTATCTCTGCACCGGTTGTGGGGGCCATCTCATGCCAAACCGCGCGCAACTTGTCGTAATTTTCCCGGTCACGGCGATAGACCAGATTGATCCGGTCCTTGATGGCGGCATCAAGCACCTGATTTTTAATCTCGGACGTGTTGGTTGTATAGCGTTCCAGTTTGCCAAGGATTTGCGCGATATCGGGCAGAATGGGCTGCAACAGCATCGTCAGGCTGGCGTCCAGGCCGCTGAGCGACAGAACCTTCATGTCAAAGGCGCGGATCGTCTCCATCCGATAGGCTTGTGGCGTCCAATGCGGGTCGCGGCCAATTTCATTGCCGTCGGACAGGTTTTGCTCGATCCAGTCGATCAGGATGTGGCAGTTGCGCTTATGCTCCGCCGCAGTTTTGGCAGCTACATTCAGTTTGTGATTGTCGCGCAGGATCGCCCGCAGCGGCACGAATTTGCGATAGCCATCGCCGACCACCTTGTCGAAATAGAGCGACATGAACCGGTCCAGCGGATCGCGCAGGACGACGAAGCTGTAGGGTTCGGTGCGGATCTCCTCCAGCGATAGGTTGAGCTGGGCGACGCGGGCGAAATCGCGGGTCCGTTCGTGAATCCGGGGCGGGTTTATGTAGCCGGCACCATGATCCAACTGCCAGATCAGATTTTTGACAAAGGTACAGCCACATTTGGGGATAACGAGGTAGCGGATTGGAAAGGTCCGGCAGGACAACAGGCTTTCCATGCGCGGTAGTTGGCGTGCCATTGGTCAGACCTTTTTCGGTTGCATTCAAACGTTTCGGGCCAAAGCACTGCGGCCCTGCCAGTAGCGGGCAATTTCAGCCTCATAATGGCGAAGGCCCGCGGCCACTGCCTGCGCGACGGGGGCAAATGACAGGTATTCGGCGGTCAAGGCCGCCACTTTGCCCGCATAGCGCAGGATGGTGTCATCCTCGAACCTGCCCTGCGACATGCGGGCAAAATAGTCATCGGTGTGCCGGTCGTTGGATTTTCCGGACAGCGCTGCCCCCATCCCGCGCGCCCGACGCTGGTCAAAAGAATCTTCGGTCCGGGTGATGTAATGGTTGATTTGGGCGATGCGAAAGGTACCGGCACGAGGTTTGACGGTGCGGTAGGTGCCAAAGACCAACCCGCTCGCCGCGATTTTCTCTTGCCACAGGCCGCCCGCGAAAGCGATGTGAAGGGGACCGGGGCCCGCAAAGCCAAAGGGGTGGTGGTTGGAGAACCGCGCCCAGTCTTTCGGCTGGCGGATCAGGCTTTTCACCAGACCCGGCCCGGACAGCGTACCCAACCGCTGGGTAAACCGCTGGCTGGACGGGTGATTGACCCAAGACTGATGCCCGCCAGAGCCAAAACAGGCCCAGTTGATCAGCACCAGATCGGTGTCGCGGTGTTGTGCGGCGATCAAATCGGACACCTGCCCTGCCCCGACATGCACATTCAAAAGTTCATCCGCGTCGAGGATCATCAGCCAGCCGGCCTGATCCACCGCTAAGGCCTTGCGGGCCTGCGCATAGGCAAAATGCTGTGGTGTCACCTTGGGTGGCGGCGCGCAGGGCAGATGGTGGATCACGCCCATGCCCGCCAGCGCTTCCAGAATTTCGGTCGTCCCGTCGGTGCAGTCGTTGGAGGCGATGACAATCCGGTCAAAGCCTAACGCTTTGTGATGGGCTACAAATTCCAGCACAAACGGCGCCTCGTTGCGGAAGCTGGACAAAAGTACTGTCTGCCCGTCAAAACTGGTCTTGGCGCCCAAGCGACCCTCCTGCCTGAGAGGTTATCGTATCAGGACCGTTCGGGCGCGCAAGGATCGATGGGTGACGCCAATTCCGGCTTTACAGACCGGCGGTCGTCTATTATCCAACCCACATGAGGCCGTGCTGCACCCAGATGGATCGACCCCGACGCCTGCGCCTGACCGCGTAGCCGCCAGATCTGCCGTGGCAAACCGCCACTTCCCCCAAACCTCGCCCCAAACATTGTTGACCTTTGCGGCTGTCTTTGGCACCCCTTGGGCTTCTTTCAGAGGACTTGACCGATGATCCCTGCTGTCCTGCCGACCTACAACCGCGCGCCGATGGCTTTTGTGAAGGGCGAAGGCTCCTGGCTGTGGGCGGAGGATGGGACGCGCTATCTGGACCTTGGGGCCGGGATTGCGGTGAATTCGCTGGGTCACGCCAATCCCGAACTGGTGGCGGCCTTGACCGAACAGGCGGGCAAGTTGTGGCATGTGTCGAACCTCTACCGGATCCCGGAGCAGGAACGGCTGGCCGAGGCGCTGGTCGCCAAGACCTTCGCCGATACCGTGTTCTTCACCAATTCGGGGACTGAAGCGGCCGAACTGGCGATCAAGATGGCCCGCAAATACCACTATGACAAAGGCGCGCCGCGCGAGGAGATCCTAGCGTTTGAAGGCGCCTTTCATGGCCGCTCGACCGGTGCCATTGCGGCGGCTGGGTCCGAAAAGCTGGTCAAAGGCTTTGGTCCGCTGATGCCCGGCTTCCGGCAGGTGAAATGGGCCGACCATGACGCGGTCCGCGCCGCCATCACCGACCAGACCTGTGCTGTCATCATTGAACCGGTGCAAGGCGAGGGCGGCATTCGCATCGTACCCGACCAATGCCTGAAAGGCCTGCGCGACCTGTGTGACATGACCGGCACTCTGCTGATCTTTGACGAGGTGCAATGTGGTATGGGCCGGTCTGGCAAGCTGTTTGCCCATGAATGGTCGGGGATCACCCCGGATATCATGATGGTCGCAAAGGGCATCGGCGGCGGCTTTCCGTTGGGCGCGGTTCTGGCGACTGAGGATGCGGCGCGGGGGATGGTCGCGGGCAGCCACGGTTCCACCTATGGCGGCAACCCTTTGGCCTGCGCGGTCGGGGCCAAGGTGATGGAGATCATTTCAGACGACGGCTTCCTGGCCGAGGTCAACCGCAAGGCAGCCTTGTTCCGGCAGGGTCTGGAAAGCCTTGTGGCCTCGCATCCGGTGATCTTCGAAGCGGTGCGGGGGGAGGGGCTGATTTTGGGCCTGAAGTGCAAGGCGACCAACACCGACATCGTTCAAGCGGGCTACAAACTGCGCCTTCTGACGGTGCCCGCCGCGGATAATGTGATCCGCCTTCTGCCGGCGCTCAATATCCTCGATGCGGACATTGCCGAGGCACTCAAGCGGCTGGATGGTGCAGCGACAGCGGTCGAAGATGCGGCCTGACGATCGCTTGCGGGCATTGAACCGGGCCGACATGCCGATGCTGGCCGCGTGGTTGGCCACGCCGGACGTGCAACGCTGGTGGGGTGATCCGGCGGAGCAATTGGCGCTGGTGACGGAAGATACGGATGAACCGCTGATGGACCAGATGATCGCCTCGGTCAATGACGCACCCTTTGGCTATCTGCAAAGCTATCCGGTCCATGCCTGGCCTGTCGGTGCCCCGCATCTTGCCGATTTCCCGGACGGAGCGCGCGCGGTGGATTGCTTTGTCGGCGTGACCGACCTGATCGGGCGGGGCCATGGGTCGGCGATGCTGCGGCTTTATGCGGATCATCTGCGCGCCTTGGGTGCCGTGGATGTGGTGATTGATCCCGACCCTGAAAACCAGCGGGCGGTGCGCGCGTACCGGCGCGCAGGCTTTCGCGATGTGGCCCTGCGCCCGGACGGCGATGGCGATATGACGCTGGTGATGCGCTTTGCCCCCTAGCGTTTTATGCATGTAGATAGACTGGTTCCTCAGCCGACTGTCAGAAAGCCGAAGATGAAGCATTTCCTCGACCTGCACAAAACCGATGCGGCCGACCTGCGGCACATGATCGACATCGCCCGCGCCATGAAAGTCGCAAGGGCTGATCGGCCCCGAGGTTCGCCCGACGATCACCAGCCGCTGGCAGGGCGGATGGTCGCGCTGATTTTCGAGAAACCCTCGACCCGCACGCGGGTTTCGTTTGATGTGGGGGTCCGGCAGATGGGCGGGCAGACCATGGTTCTGTCGGGCAAGGAAATGCAACTGGGCCATGGCGAGACGATTGCCGATACCGCCCGGGTTCTGTCGCGCTACGTCGATCTGATCATGATCCGGACGTTCGAGGAGCAGACCCTGCTGGAGATGGCCGAACATGCCACGGTGCCGGTGA
>JAYTQA010000582.1:0-5807 GCA_043746955.1 bacterium
TATTGCCGCTGATCCTGATCCTCAGCGCGATCAGCCTGTTTCTGGGCCTGTCGCGGTCGTCGGAGCTGGTGGTGGTGCGGGCGGCAGGGCGGTCGGGGCTGTCGTTCCTGACAGCGCCGGTGATTGCGGCCTTTGCGATTGGGGTGTTTGCGGTCGCGGTGCTGGACCCGCTGGTCGCGGCCACCGCGCGGCGATATGACAAACTGTCCGAAGGCCATGCCCGCGGCGGGTCGGTGCTTTCGGTGTCGGATGCCGGACTTTGGCTGCGGCAAGGCAGCGATGCCGGCCAGACGGTGATCGCGGCCGAGCGGGCCAATCTGGACGGCACCGAGCTTTATCAGGCAAGCTTCCTGACCTTTGGCCCCGATGGCACGCCGCAGCAGCGGATCGAGGCGGACAAGGCCACGCTGGTCCCCGGCCACTGGCAACTTTCCCACGCCAAAGCCTGGACGCTCACCACCGCCAACCCCGAACGCACCGCCGTAGCCCTGCCCGACGGCGAGGTGCTGGCGACCGACCTGACCCGTGACCGGATCCACGACAGTTTCGGCACGCCGAGTGCGATCAGCTTCTGGAACCTGCCCGCCTATATCCGGGGGTTGGAACGCGCGGGCTTTTCGGCGCGCAGCCATCAGGTCTGGTTTCAGATTGAACTCGCGCAGCCCCTGCTCCTCGCCGCGATGGTGCTGATTGCCGCAGGCTTTACCATGCGCCACGCCCGGATGGCACGGACCGGCACTTTGGTACTGTTCGCCATTCTCTGCGGGTTTTTGGTGTTTTTCCTGCGCAATTTCGCCCAAGTGCTCGGTGAAAACGGCGAGATCCCGGTGGTCATGGCCGCTTGGGCCACGCCCATGGCCGCCACAATGCTCGCCCTTGGGTTTTTGCTGCATCTGGAGGATGGCTGATGGGCAAGATCAGCCGCTGCCTGATCCTGGGCCTGCTCTGGTTGTGGCCGATGGTCGGGGGGGCCCAGACGACGCTGCCCGACGCGGCTACGCTGGTGGCCGATGCGGTCACCCTGCAATCGCCCACGGTGTTGCAGGCCAGCGGTCATGTCGAGGTGTTCTTCAAAGGTCAGCATCTGACCGCCAGTGCCATCACCTACGACAAGGCCGCCAACCGGTTGCAGATCAGAGGGCCGATCCGGATCGAGGATACCAAGGGCGAGGTTCTGCTCGCCGACCAAGCATCGCTTTCGGCCGATCTGACCGAGGGGCTGCTGACCTCCGCCCGGATTGTGATGCAGCAAAAGCTGCAACTCGCGGCGGCCGAGGTGCTGCGCAGCGATGGCGGCAGGTATACCGCGATGCGGCAGGTCGTGGCCTCATCCTGCAGCATCTGCAAAGGCTCAGCCACGCCCCTGTGGGAAATTCGCGCACGCGAGGTGGTGCATGACGCGGTGACCCGGCAAATCTGGTTTTCGGATGCCACCTTGCGGTTCATCGGCGTGCCGGTGCTGTACTTGCCGATCCTGCGCATACCTGACCCGAGCCTCGACCGGGCGACCGGGTTTCTGACCCCGAAGCTGCGCAGGACATCGACGCTGGGCACCGGGGTATTGCTGCCGTATTTCATCGTCCTGGGCCCCAGCCGCGATATTTTGCTGACACCGTACCTGACCACCAGCGGCAACCGCACGCTGAACCTGCGCTACCGCGAGGCCTTTGCCAGCGGCACGCTGACCGTGGAAGGTGCCGCCACCCGCGACAGCATCAAGCCGGGCGTCTTGCGCGGCTATCTGCAAGCCAACGGCGCGTTCAACTTGGGGCGCGGTTTTATCCTGTCGATCAATGGGATCACGGTCAGCGACCCGTCCTACCTTTCCGATTATGGCATATCGTCGGCCGACCGGCTGGACAGCACGGTGGCGCTGACGCGGGTGCAGCGCAATCTCTACTTTTCGGCCCAAGCCACCGGGTTTCAGACCTTGCGGGTTGGCGAACAGACCGCCACCCAGCCGGCCTTTCTTACCGATCTGGAGTTTCACCGGCGCTTTCTGCCCGCCATTTTGGGCGGTGAGGGTGAGTTTGAATTGCAGACCCACAGCCAGTATCGCCCCTCGACCCTGGCCATCGACACCAATGGCGATGGGATTGCCGATGGGCGTGACTTGGGGCGGATCACCCTGAAAGGCGATTGGCGGCGCAACTGGACGCTGCCGAGCGGGATCGAGGTTTCGGCGGAGACGAATGCCGAGGCGGATTTCTACACGATCCGGCAGGATGTGATCTATGCGGGCTACCCGTATCGCGCCACGGCCACCACGGCGGTCGAACTGCGCTGGCCCTGGGTCAAGCCCGGCAAGGACGGTTCGTCCCAGATGATCGAGCCGGTCGTGCAACTGGTCGCAGCCCCTGCCCCGGACAGTGCGATCCCGAACGAGGATTCCACGCTGGTCGAGTTTGATGAAAGCAACCTCTTCGCGCTCGACCGGTTTCCGGGGGCTGATGCGTTTGAAGGCGGCGCGCGGCTGAATCTCGGGCTGAATTACCTGCGCAGCTCTGCCACCGGCTGGACCTATGGTGCTACCGCTGGCCGGGTGCTGCGGTTTTCCGATTTTTCGCAGTTCAGTGCGGCGTCTGGCTTGCAGGGCCACAGCTCGGATTGGCTGTTGGCGCTGCAGGCGAGCGCGCCCGCAGGGATTGCCCTGACCACGCGGATGCTGGCGAAAGACGGGCTGGTGCTGCGCAAGGGTGAGGTCCGGCTGGACGTGAACCGGCCGAATTATACCCTGTCCGGCGGCTATGAACTTCTGCCCGCCGATCTCGCGGAAAGCCGGCCGGTGCCGGTGCGCGAACTTGTGCTGGACGGGTCTTATAACCTGACGGGCAACTGGACGGCACGGCTGAACGAACGCTATGATCTGGTGGCGAAACGCCATGCGCAGTCGGGCTTGTCTCTGAGCTTCAAGAATGAGTGTCTGTCGGCAGACCTGTCGATTGCGCGGCAATATGCCGCCTCGACCAGTGTCACGCCCACCACGACGTTCGGGCTACAGGTGGCGCTGTTGGGCTTTGGCGGCAGTGGCAGCCAAGGGCCGGCTAGGGTATGTCGCAGATGACGGCCAGATTGACGAAATGGAATGGCGGTCAGGGTGACGAAATGGAATGGCGGCCAGATTTGACGGAATGGAATGGCGGAATGATGCGGTGGACCGGATTTGGCTTGGGGTTGTGGTTTGGGCTGTGGTTGGGGCTGTGCTTGGTGGTTGGGGCGGGGCCCGGGTTCGCGCAAAGCCTGTTTCGCCCGGTGATGACGGTCAATGGCACAGTGATCACCCAGTATGAACTCAACCAGCGCCTGAGCTTTCTGCAGACCTTGCGCCAGCCCGGCGATCTGGCGACCTTGGCGCGTGACGGTCTGATCACCGACCGTCTGCAACTGGACGCCGCCAAGCAGTTGAGCGTCACCGCCAGCGAGGACGAGATCAAGGCCGGCATGGCGGAGTTTGCCACCAGGGCCAACCTGACCACCGACGATTTCCTCAAAGCCATCGCCCAAGGCGGGGTGGAGCCTGCGACCTTCCGCGATTTCGTCAAGGCCGGTGTGGTCTGGCGCGCGGTGCTGCGGGCCAAGTTCGGCGGGCGCATCCACGTGAGCGAGCCGGAGGTTGACCGCGCGATTGCCAGCGGTGCCGCCTCGGGCGGGGTGCGGCGGGTGCTGTTATCCGAAATTGTGCTGCCCGCCGATGGCAAGACCGACATGACGGCGATTGCCGCCCGGATCCGCGACCGGGTGAAAACGGCGGCGGATTTTGCGCTGCAGGCGAAACTCTTCTCCAAAGTCGGCACGTCGGGCAATGGCGGGCAGTTGGGCTGGCTGGATGTGACCGCCCTGCCGCCACCGGTCGCGGGCGCTGTGGCCGGGCTGAAGGTCGGGGAGATGACGCAGGCTATTCCCCAGCAGGGTGCGCTGACCTTGTATTACCTGCGCGATGAAAGTCAGGGCAAGGGCGATGTCAAAGCGGCCTCGACCGTCGATTACGCGGTGTTTGCCCCGCCCGCCTCGACCGATCTGGCGGGCCTGCGGGGCCGGTTAACTGGCTGTGACGAGTTGAACGTGGCGGCACGCGGCATGGCCGCGCTGAGCCTGCAACGCCAGACCAGCCCGGAGGCGAGCCTGCCGCCGGCGCTGCGTTCGGCGCTGGCGGGCCTCGATGCCGGCGAAAGCACGGTGTTGACCGGGGCCGGTGGAGCGCGCGAACTGGTGATGCTGTGCGCGCGCAATCCCGCGTCGCAGGTCACCCCCTCCCGCGATGACGTCCGCTCGGGGTTGATCAACCAGAAGGTGGCGCTGCTGGCGGATGCCTATCTGGATGAGCTCCGCTCTGATGCGTTCATTGTCAGCCAATGACGCTGGGGCCGATTGCGCTGACCTGTGGTGAGCCTGCCGGGATCGGCGCTGAAATTGCCCTGAAGGCGCGGGCGGCACTGCCGGATCTGGCGTTCTTCTGGATCGGCGACCCCAAGCATCTGGCCAAAGGCGCGCGTTTTGCCGAGATTGCCGGGCCCGGTGCTGCAGCCTTGGTTCCGCCCGGCGTGCTGGCGGTGCTGGCACATTCCTTTGGCGGTGCGGCGGTGCCGGGCCAGCCCGACCCCGCCAATGCCCAAGGGGTGATCGACGTCATCGCCCGGGCGGTGGCTTTGGTGCAGGCGGGAGAAGCGGCGGCGATCTGCACCTTGCCGATCCACAAGAAAGCCCTGCAGGACGGTGCCGGGTTTCGGTTTCCCGGCCATACCGAATATCTGGCGCATCTGGCGGGCGATGTGCCGGTGGCGATGATGCTGGCGTCTGATCTGTTGCGCGTGGTGCCCGCGACGATCCATATCCCTTTGTCCGAGGTGCCGGGGGCATTGACGCCCGCGCTGCTGGAGCAGGTTATCCGGCTGACCGCTGCCGGGTTAGTGCGGGATTTTGGCATTGCGCGGCCAAGGCTGGCGGTCGCGGGCCTCAACCCCCATGCGGGCGAAGGCGGGGCAATCGGGCGCGAGGAGATTGCACTGATCATTCCGGTTTTGGCACGTTTGCGCGCCGAGGGCTTCGATCTGCGCGGGCCTGCGAGTGCCGATGCGATGTTTCATGCCCGGGCGCGGGCGGGCTATGATGCCGCCATCTGCATGTATCACGATCAGGCGCTGATCCCGATCAAGACGCTGGATTTCGACGGCGGGGTCAATCTGACCCTGGGGCTGCCGTTTGTGCGGACCTCACCCGACCATGGCACCGGGTTTGATATTGCAGGGCTTGGGGTGGCGCGCCCCGACAGTACGATGGCTGCCTTGCGGATGGCGGCAAAATTGGCGGCGGCGCGCTTGGGCGAGGCCTGAGAGCGGGGGCCAGCCCCCGCACCCCCGGAGTATTTTTGCCCGGATGAAGGGGAAAGATCAAAGCGCGGCTTGGATCAGATCCCAGCGGTTGCCGAACGGGTCGCGCCAGACCGCGACGGTACCGTAAGGCTCCTGGCGCGGGGTTTCCTCGAAGGTGCCACCGGCGGCGGTGATTTTGGCGGCGTCGGCGGCGAAATCATCCGATTGCAGGAACAGCCAGACCCGGCCTCCGGCGGGGTTGTGCAGCGCTGCGCGTTGGGCTGGCGTGTCGGCGCGGGCGAGGACGAGGCGGATGTTTTCGCCGGGCGGGGTGACGGTGACCCAGCGTTTGGGACCTTGGGGGATGTCTTCGGTGAGGCTGAAGCCGAGACCCGCGCAGAAAAAGGCGATGGCAGCGTCATAGTCGGGGATGAGGATGGTGAAAGCGGCGAGTTTCATCACAGCGGGCGCATTGGCAGGAGCCTTTTTGGCGGGCGT
>JAYTQA010000583.1:0-14971 GCA_043746955.1 bacterium
GACCACGGTGGCCGAGGTCAACGACGCGATCCGGGCGGCCGCGACCTCTGGCCCGCTGGTCGGGATTCTGGGGTTCACCGATCAGCCGAATGTGTCATCCGACTTCAACCACGACCCGCATTCAAGCATATTCCACATGGACCAGACCAAGGTGCTGGATGGCACGATGGTACGGATTTTGGCGTGGTATGACAACGAATGGGGCTTTTCCAACCGGATGGCCGACACCGCGGTGGCGATGGGCAAGCTGATCTGAAACGGATTTGGTGGCGGCAAGGGGGGGGTGCCTGACGGCGCCCCCTTTTTTTCGTTTGTGGGCGCTGTCCACATGTGGACGCTTTTTTAAGTTGTGGAATATCAGGGGGATAGGATTTTTCGTTCACTTTCCGTTAACCAGATACGGGTGTCGCCGATATGGGTGTCGCCGGAGCACGGCGTCACCGAGACTTCCCACTGATTTTGTCTTTCGTTCCGCTTCAGCCTGGCCTGTGCTGCGGGGCGCGACGTTTCTACCACCGGAAATTGTGGTCTAAGTTAGGTCAGTTTTGCGCGACCTATGCACTGGGCGCAATGCCGCACCGCAGCATTAGGCGTTGTTCGCGCTAACAGAAGGTCCATATTCCAGTCATGCGGAAGGGGAAAACCGTTCGGGCCAACCACCGCACCCAAGACTGCAAGACCAAAGGACAGATGATGAAAACGCTCTATGCCAAGTATCGCGCCGAAGCCGCCAAAATGGCCGCTTACCGCCAAACCCGGACTGAGATCGCCAATATGCCTCGGTCGGTAGCGATGGATCTGGGGATCTTCCCGGAAGATGCCGATCAAATCGCCCGCGCGGCTGTCTGGGGCTAAGCGCCCCGCAAGGTCGGGCCCCACCTTGGGACTGCCCGGCCGCATCCAAGGAGTTAAACCGATGAAAAACCTGTTTGCCGCTTACCGGACCTATGCCAATCAACATGCGCTGTACCGCCGGACCCGCGATGAAATCGCCCGGCTGTCGCCTTCAGAGTCGATGGACCTGGGGATCTACCCCGGCGACGCTGACCGGATCGCGCGCGAGGCAGTCTGGGGCTAACATCCCAAAATCTGATGCCAAAGGGGGCCGCCTGGCCCCCTTTTTCGTTTGTGCAAGGTAAGCTTCCGGTTTTACTTGCGGATTAGCTTCAACCCCGCGGCAAAGCGCCTGGCATTAGCCCGATAGCCTTCCGCCGATTTCAAGAGACCAGCCTGCGCTGCGGCGTCCAGCAGCCGCACCACCCGGCCCGGCGCACCCATCACCAGCGCGCCATCGGGGATATCTTTGCCCTCGGTGATCAGCGCACCCGCGCCAATCAGGCAGCCCTTGCCGATTTTCGCCCCGTTCAGCACCGTGGCCCCCATCCCAATCAGCGAGCCTTCGCCAATCGTGCAGCCGTGCAGCATGGCGCGGTGGCCCACGGTGCAGTTGGCACCGATCAGCAAGGGGTGGCCGACATCGGTGTGCAGCACCGCGTTGTCCTGAATGTTCGACCCCTGGCCTACCCAGATCACCTCGGTATCGCCGCGCAAGACCGCGCCGAACCAGACGTTGACCTCATCCTCCAGCACCACCTTGCCGATGATCATCGCACTTGGCGCAATCCACGCGCCGGCGCCCACTTCCGGGGCCAGACCGCCCAGCCGGTATTTCATCGGGTTGCAAACTCCAGATTGAGGCTCCGGACGAAATCGGCAAGCTGCGGCTGGCGATCCCGTCTGAGACGTTCTGCGGTTAAAACTGTGACCAAATCGTTGAAAGCGCTGTCAAGATCGTGATTCACGATGACATAATCGTATTCGGCCCAGTGACTTATCTCGGATTGGCTCTTGGCCATCCGAACCGCGATCACCGCTTCACTGTCTTGCGCGCGGCCGCGCAGCCGACTTTCCAGTTCGGCAATCGACGGCGGCAGGATGAAAATGGACACGACATCGCCGCGCATCGTCTGTTTGATCTGCTGGCCGCCCTGCCAGTCGATATCAAACACCGTGTCGCGGCCCTCGTTCATCGCCTTTTCGACCGGCGCGCGCGGGCTTCCGTAGCGATGGCCAAACACCTCGGCATGTTCGAGCATCTGGCCGGTTTGCACCAGAGTTTCAAAGTCTTCTCCGGATTTGAAATAGTATTCCCGCCCGTCGCGTTCGCCCGGCCTTGGGCTGCGGGTGGTGGCGGAAACCGAGAATCGCAGGGACCGGTCCCATTCCATCAGCCGGCGCGACAGCGTGGTTTTGCCCGCCCCGGACGGCGACGAGAGGATCAGCAAAAGCCCGCGCCTGGTCATGGTCATCGTTCGGTCATTCCACGTTCTGCACCTGTTCGCGCATCTGATCTATGACGGTCTTGAGGTCAAGACCGATCCGGGTCAGGGTGATCGACTGGGCTTTGGAGCAGAGCGTATTGGCCTCGCGCAGGAATTCCTGGACCAGAAAATCAAATTTCCGCCCGATCTGGCCGGCGTCCGCCAGCAGGCCACGGGCGGCGGCGATATGGGCGGTCAAGCGGTCGATTTCTTCGGTCACATCGTTCTTCACCGCGAGGATCGCCAGTTCCTGCGCCAGACGGGCCTCATCGACCGCAGCGGCGTTGGCAAGAATCCGCGCGACACCGTCGCGCAAATTTGCCGCAGCCTCGGCCTGACGGGCGGCGGTGGCTACTTGCGCGTCGCTCACCAAACCCGCGATCCGGTCGATCTGGGCCGACAGGACCGCGTTCAGCGCCGCCCCCTCGCCCGCCCGCATGGCATTGAAATCGGCCAGTAAAGCGGGCAGATCGGCCAGGATGGCGGCCCGCAAAGGCGCGGTGTCGACCTCCACCGCATTGGCATCCAGCACACCGCGCAGGCTCAGGACGTCCGACGCCGTCGCCTGCCCCAAGGTCACGCCGATCAGCATCGCCTGATCCTCGACCTCGCGCAGGGCCGCCAGAGCGGCTTGCAGGGCTATCGGGTTGACCCGCAGGCCGTCGCTGGCTTCGCCGCCATCGCGCCCGACTTTCAGCGCCAAGGCCACATTGCCGCGCCCCAAAGCGCGGCCAAGTTCGCCGCGCAACTGCGGTTCCAGCCCGTCGATCCAATCCGGCAGCCGCAGCCGCAGATCAAGGCCCTTGCCGTTCACGCTGCGCAGATCCCAGGTCCAGCCATACCCCGCCCCCTCGCCTTTGCGCGCGGCAAATCCGGTCATCGAGATGGTCATGCAACCCTCCACTTTAGTGCCCCGCAGGCGTACAACCCTCGGGTGCAGATGTTTACCATTTGACGAGATTGTCTGCCTAATCCCGCACGAAAGGTGTATGTTAAGACATCGGTAACTCAAGTTGCTGCAAGAATAACTTCCCCCGGTCAAGAGCTTGCACCCGTGACCTTGGGCCATTTCACAAGGCGTCCTGCGGGTAACCGCGACGAAACACCCATGGTAATGTCGTTTCTGGGCAAAGGCGGAAAATCTCGCACCTCTGATGGCGGTGCCAATTCCACGGGAGGATCCGGTGGACCCCGGTTCGCCATGCTGGCCGAAGTCCGTGCCTATTGGGAGGGGTTGCGCGAAGGCGGTGCCCTGCCGCAGCGCGATCAGATCGACCCGCGCGGCATTGTCGGCGCGTTGGAAAATACCTTCCTGTTGGAGCGGGTCGCCTCTGGCATTGGCCGGTTTCGTCTGGCGGGAATGCAGGTCCATGATCTGATGGGGATGGATGTGCGCGGCATGCCGCTATCGGCCATTTTCGAACCGGTCGCGCGCGCCCGGTTGTCGGATGGGCTGGAAACTGTGTTCAACGGCCCCGCCGTGCTGGAAATGTGGCTGGAGGCCGAGCGTGGCATTGGCCGCCCGACCCTGGAAGGCCGGATGATCGTGCTGCCGCTGACCGGGCCAAATGGCGAAGCCGATCTCGCACTTGGCTGTCTTGCGATGGAGGGTGCGGTTGGCCGCGCGCCACGCCGCTTTGCAATTTCGGGTCTGATGAGCGAGGTGATGGCCCCGCGTGCCCGGCCCCAGATGCCAGCCATCGCACCGTCTTTGCCCGCCAAGCCCTTGATCGCAGTTCAACCCGCCCGGCAACTTGCCGCCGGTTTTGCCGAACAGTCAGGGGCCTTCCGGGGCGATTTCACCCCGCGCCCGCCGCGCGGCAAGCCCAACCTGAAGCTGGTCCATTCGCGCGATTGAGGTTTTAGCGCGGCTGATGTCTCCCAGCCGGGCGGTTCGCGCAGGTTTGCGAGGGCGGTTTGTGCAGGTTTGCATGGGCGGTTTGCGCTCGATTGCGAGGGCGGTTTGCGCGGGAAAAAGCCCCGGCAGGAATTGGCAACGGCCCGAGGTGTGCCCCCGGGCCGCAATTTTTCAGATCACCGCTTTCAGATCATCCGCTTTCAGATCAACCGCTTTCAGATCAACCGCCTACAGGGCAATCCGGCGCTGCACGTCACGGCGGGAGGACAGCTCCTCGGACACCAGGAACGCCAGTTCCAGCGCCTGGCTGGCATTCAGGCGCGGGTCACACGCGGTGTGGTAGCGGTCGGACAGATCCTCGTCCATCACCGCGCGCAGACCGCCGGTACATTCGGTCACGTCCTTGCCGGTCATCTCGAAATGCACGCCGCCGGGGATGGTGCCGCTGGCTTTGTGGATATCAAAGAACTCGCGCACCTCGCGCAGAACCGATTCGAACGGCCGGGTTTTATAGCCCGACGCCGCCTTGATCGTGTTGCCGTGCATCGGGTCGCAGGACCAGAGCACGTTGGCACCTTCCGATTGCACCGTCTTGATCAGACGCGGCAGATGGTCGCCGACCTTGCCCGCGCCAAACCGGGCGATCAGGGTCAGACGGCCCGGCTCATTGGCGGGGTTCAGCTTGGCTATCAGGACTTTCAAATCCTCCGCCGTGGTCGAAGGGCCGCATTTCAACCCGATCGGGTTCAGCACACCGCGGGCAAACTCGACATGCGCGCCGTCGGGCTGACGGGTGCGGTCGCCGATCCAGATCATATGACCCGACCCCGCCACCGGCTGGCCGGTGATCGAATCGATCCGGCACAGGGCTTCCTCATATTCCAGCAGCAAGGCTTCGTGGCTGGTGTAGAAATCCACCGTCGACAGCGAAGGTGCTGTGTCAGACGTGATCCCGGCGGCGTTCATAAAATCCAGCGCATCCGAGATCCGGTTCGACAAGGCGCGGTAGCGTTCGGCCTTGTCATGCTCGGCAAAGCCCAAAGTCCAGGCGTGAACCCGGTGAATGTCGGCAAAACCGCCGGTCGAGAACGCCCGCAGCAGGTTCAGCGTCGCTGCCGACTGGGTATAGGCCTGCAGCATGCGCTGCGGGTCGGGCCGGCGCGCGGCTGGGTCGAAGTCAAAGCCGTTGACGATATCGCCCCGGTAGCTGGGCAGTTCCACGCCACCCACCAGTTCGGTGCCCGCCGAGCGCGGCTTGGCGAACTGCCCGGCCATCCGACCGACCTTGATCACCGGAACCTTGGCGCCATAAGTCAGCACCACCGCCATTTGCAGCATCACCCGAAACGTGTCGCGGATGTTGTCGGCGGCAAATTCGGCGAAGCTTTCGGCGCAGTCGCCACCTTGCAGCAGAAAGGCTTTGCCCTCTGCCGCCGCCGCCAGTTGCTTTTTCAACTTGCGCGCCTCGCCGGCAAACACCAGCGGCGGATATTTGGCGAGTTGCGTCTCAACCGCCGTCAAGCCCGCCTGATCGGGATAATCCGGCATTTGCACCCGCGGCCTTGCGCGCCAATCCGATTTTGTCCAGCCTTTGGTCATGGGGGCGTCCTCACCTCAGAATTTCACAGCGCTATAAGGAAATCGGCGCGAAAAGCAAAGGGTGAAACGCGGCCTTACCTCCGCGTCACCCCTTGCGGTCGCCCGGCTTTCCTGTTTCGATGCGTGATTAACGACACATCAGGTCGCAACATGCCCATGCCGCAGCGCAAAGCCACCCAAACCTCGAAACCCGAGGCTCCGCGGCGTTTTGTGTTCCTGCTTTTGGACAAATTCACCATGCTGGCGTTTGCCTCGGCGATCGAACCCTTGCGGATTGCCAACCGGGTGATCGGCGAACAGGTCTACAACTGGGCACTGGCAGGGGAAGGCGGGGTGTCTGCCACCTGTTCGAACGGCGCTTCCTTCAAGCTGGACATGGGGCTGGACGAGGTGGAGCGCGACGATATCCTGCTCGCCTGCGGTGGGATCGACGTGCAGAAAGCGGCGACCAAACCGATCCTGAACTGGCTGCGCCGCGAGGCGCGGCGCGGGGTGACCATCGGCGGCTTGTGCACCGGGTCTTATGCCTTGGCCAAGGCGGGCCTGCTGGATGGCAGGAAAGCGACGATCCACTGGGAAAATCAGGACGGCTTTCTGGAGGAGTTCGAGGATGTCACGCTGACCAAATCGGTCTTCGTGATGGACGGCAACCGGTGGAGCACGGCGGGCGGCACCTCGTCTTTGGACCTGATGCTCAAGGTGATTGCCGCCGATCATGGCGAGGATGTCGCCAACACGGTCGCCGACCAGTTGATCTATTCCACCCCGCGCACCGACCAGGACACCCAGCGGCTGTCGATCCCGACCCGCATCGGCGTCAGGCACCCCAAACTGTCTCAGGTCATCCTGATGATGGAGGGCAACATCGAAGATCCGATGTCACCGGCTGACTTGGCCGAAGAAGTCGGCATGTCGACCCGGCAGCTGGAGCGGCTGTTTCGCCGCTATCTGAACCGCTCGCCCAAGCGCTATTACATGGAACTTCGCCTGCAAAAGGCCCGCAACCTGTTGATGCAGACCGATATGTCGGTGATCAACGTGGCCTTGGCCTGCGGCTTTGCCAGCCCATCGCATTTCTCCAAATGCTACCGGAGCCATTATAACACAACGCCCTACCGCGAGCGGGGGACGCAAGGCACCCCCACGCCCCCGGTGGTTGGCAGGCTGTCGATTTAGCGGCCGGGCGATTCAGGCCGGGTTTTCTGGCCCGAACCGGTTGGCCCCCAAAGTGCCTTTGGTGCAATACCAGACGATCAGGAAGATCCAGCCGACCAGCGGGATCAGCGCGATGAACAACCACCAGCCGGATTTGTCGATGTCATGCAGGCGGCGGACCGCGACCGCGACAGATGGTAACAGGTTCGCCAGCGACCACAGGTTGGACACCAGTCCGCCCTCGTAGTTCATGTTCATCGTGGCGCCGTCGCGCACCATATGCCCGCTGCCGAAAATCAAGCCGATGGCAATCGAGGCGATGACCTGGAACAGGGTCCACCACCAGAACGCCGACCGGGTCGACCGCCCGCTGAAGGTTGCATAATTCTGATAGCCGGATTTGATCGCGTCTTGAAATGTCATGCCGGTGCCCCTTGTTTTGTTTTACCCACAAAACAAAGCCTACGCCCGCGCTGCGAACCCTGTCCAACTTTGGATCAGTCACCCGCGCAGGTAGAATAAAGGTGTGGCAGGTCTGCCTGACATTGCCAGCTAAAAGGCCAGTTTACGACCCTTCGTTGCAGAACGACATGGTGATCAGGCAGTTCGACGTATAGCCGGAGCAATTGGCCAGTGCCGTCTCCTCGGATTTCGCGACCGACTTGTTGGCGGAAAACCCCATGCCATAGCCGTCGCCGACCGCGACCGCCCCGCAGTTGGGAAACACCACCACCGCCGCACAATCGGCCACCCCGCATTGCTTGACCGATTCCGCCGAAGCCTCGGCCTTGCTGGCAAAGTTGAAGCCGTTGCCGACCTTGCCGGTCGAGGGCGAAAACGCAATCGCGCCGAACAGGCCATCGGCCATGGCAGGCCGCACGGCCAAGGGTGCCGCCAAAACGGAGATCACGGCAATCAGGGCCCGGTACGACATCGCAGTCCTTTCAAAACCCGCCTGGCGCGAAAGCTATCGCCAGACGCTGGGCTCATTTGGGATGAAAAATGGCGGTGGCCGGGCACAGCGTCAAGGCCTTGTCGCGCCGAACCGGCCATGATGACGCCGGTTTGCCACGCTCTTGGCCAAGCTGACCCCACGTCATGCCGCAATTTTGGGCCAAATCTTTGGCAGACCTGCGCTTTTGCGCCATCGAGATACGCTTTTCTTTTCATCCGCGCCACACTAGGCTGATTTCAGGATTGCGATCCAACAAGGGAGAAAACAATGAAAAAACTATTGCTCGTGACGGCGGCAACGGCACTTTGCGCAGGCTATGCCTCGGCGGAAGACGTAAAGATTGGCATTCTGATCGGCTTTACCGGGCCTATCGAATCCCTGACGGGCCACATGGCCAACGCGGCCGAAACTGCCATGAAAGAAGTCAACGACTCCGGCAAGGCGATCAATGGCTGGAAGTTTGTGCCGGTGCGCGGCGATGACACCTGCACCGATGCAGCGGCGGCCCAAACCGCCGCTGAAAAGATGGTCACCTCGGATGGCGTCAAAGGCATCATCGGCGGCGACTGCTCGGGTGTCACCGGTGCTGTGCTGCAGAACGTCGCCCGCCCGAACGGCATCGTGATGGTGTCGCCCTCGGCGACCTCGCCGGCACTTTCGACCGCTGCGGATGACGGGTTGTTCTTCCGCACTGCACCTTCGGATGCCCGCGAAGGCGAAGTGATGGCCGACATCCTGAAGGAACATGGCGTCAAGTCGATCGCCCTGACCTATTCCAACAGCGACTATGGCAAGGGTCTGGCCGACGCGATTTCGACCTCGTTCACCAAGGTTGGCGGCAAGGTCACCATTGATATCCCCCATGAAGACGGCAAGTCGGATTACTCGGCAGAGGTCGCCTCACTGGCCGCCGCTGGTGGCGATTTGCTGGTGGTTGCGGGCTATCTGGATCAGGGCGGCAAGGGCATCATCCGCGCCTCGCTGGATACCGGCGCGTTCAAGACCTTCGGCCTGCCCGGCGGCATGGTGGGCGACACCCTGCCCAAAGCGATTGGCCCGGCGCTGGACGGATCGTATGGTCAGGTCGCGGCCTCGGACTCGCCCGGTGCTGCGATTCTGCTGGAGATGGGCAAGAAGAATACCCCGGCCTTCGATGCGTCCTCGCCCTATACCAACGAATCCTATGATGCGGCGGCGCTGATCATGCTGGCGATGCAGGCGGCGAAATCCACCGATCCCAAGGTCTATAAAGAAAAGATCATGGAGATTGCCAATGGTCCGGCTGACGGGTCGGGCGAAAAGATCGAGCCCGGCCAGCTGGGCCATGCAATGGAGTTGATCGCCGCTGGCAAGCCGATCAACTATGAAGGTGCCTCAGGTGTGACTTTGGTGGGGGCTGGCGAAAGCGCTGGCCGCTACAAACAGTTCGTCGTCAAAGGTGGCAAATACGAAACCGTCAAGTTCCGTTGATCCGACCCTGACATAAGATCGCGCGGCCCGGGGTGAATGCTCCGGGCCGTTGCCATGACAGCGCAATTCAGGTCAAATGCGGGCACGGGTGTTCCCGCTCGATTTGCGGGTGAGATAAAAGCTCGGCTCAGGCGATTTTGGCATCCCTTGAACCGACCTCAAAAACGACCCAAAGAGCCCATAAGGGCCAGAAGGGGAACAGGGGGAAAGATGATCGTCGTCGAAGACCTTCACCGCCACTTCGGGGCGTTTCGCGCGGTTGACGGCGCGAGCCTGGAAATTGCCACCGGCTCGATCACCGGTCTGATCGGGCCAAATGGCGCGGGCAAAACCACCTTGTTCAACGTTGTGGCCGGGCGGCTCAAGCCGACCTCGGGCCGGGTCTTGATGGACGGTGCCGATATCACCGGCCTTGCCCCGCACCAGTTGTTCGCCAAGGGCTTGCTGCGGACCTTTCAGATCGCCCACGAGTTTGCCTCGATGACGGTGCGCGAAAACCTGATGATGGTGCCCGGCGGTCAGGCTGGCGAGTTGTTGTGGAACGCCTGGTTCCGGCGCGGCCTGATTGCGCAGGAAGAGGCTACACTGCGCAAAAAGGCCGATGAGGTGCTGGATTTCCTCACGATGGGCCATATCGCCGATGAAAAAGCCGGCAACATCTCCGGCGGGCAGAAAAAGCTGGTGGAACTGGGCCGCACCATGATGGTCGATGCCAAGGTGGTGTTTCTGGACGAGGTCGGGGCCGGGGTGAACCGCACGCTCTTGAACACCATCGGCGATGCCATTCAGCGTCTGAACCGCGAACGCGGCTATACGTTCTGCGTGATCGAACACGACATGGATTTCATCGCAAAGCTGTGTGACCCGGTGATTGTGATGGCCGAGGGCCGCGTTTTGGCCAAGGGCACCGTCGATCAGGTCAAGAATGATGAACGGGTGATTGAGGCTTATCTGGGCACCGGTTTGAAGAACAAGGTGGTGGCCCATGGCTGAGTGCTGGCCTGCTGCATCGACCGCCGGGGGCTGTCTGCCCCCCCGCTTTGCAGTTTCTTCGCTGCAAAGCAGCAAACTGCACGCACCCCGAGAGTATTTTTGCCCAGATGAAGGGGTTAGATATGCCTGATCCCTTCCTGATTGGCGAGGCGATGACCGGCGGTTACGGCCCGGTCGACATCCTGCACGCCTGCACCGTCGCGGTCGAACGCGGCCAGATCGCCGTGATCGTCGGCCCCAATGGTGCGGGCAAATCCACCGCGATGAAGGCGGTGTTCGGCATGCTGCCCTTGCGCGGCGGTCAGGTGCGGCTGAACGGCGAGGATATCACCAGGCTTTCCCCGCAAGACCGCGTCGCGCGTGGCATGGCCTTCGTGCCGCAGACCCAGAACATCTTCACCTCGATGACGGTGGAGGAGAACCTTGAGATGGGCGCCTACCTGCGCCGCGATGACATCAAGGGCTCGCTGGAGCAGGTCTATCACCTGTTCCCGATCCTCAAAACCAAGCGCCTGCAACCGGCGGGCGAGCTTTCCGGCGGCCAACGCCAGCAGGTTGCCGTCGGGCGCGCCTTGATGACCCAGCCGCAGCTTTTGATGCTGGACGAGCCAACCGCAGGGGTTGCCCCGATCGTGATGGACGAGTTGTTCGACCGGATCATCGAGGTCGCCCGCTCTGGCATCTCGATCCTGATGGTCGAACAAAACGCCCGCCAAGCCCTGAACATCGCCGACCAGGGCTATGTCCTCGTGCAGGGCACCAACCGCTACACCGACACCGGGGCCAACCTTCTGGCCGACCCCGACGTCCGCCGCTCGTTTTTGGGGGGCTGAGCCATGAATTTCCTCAACGCGCTCGTGGCCCTCCTGAACTTCGTCGTGATCCCCGCCGCCTCTTATGGCGCGCAACTGGCGGTTGGAGCGCTCGGCGTCACCCTGATCTCCGCCGTCCTGCGGTTCTCCAACTTCGCCTGGGGCGATACCATGGCGTTTGGCACCATGACGGTGATCCTGTTCACCTGGGGGTTTCAAAGCCTCGGGATCTCCATCGCCCCCTTGCCCACCGCTTTGCTCGCCATGCCGTTCGGCATCCTCGTCACCGCAGCGCTGCTCTTGGGCACCGACCGGGTGGTCTACCGGTTTTACCGCCAGCAAAAGGCCAAGCCAATCATTCTGGTGATCGTCTCGGCGGGCGTCATGTTCGTGATGAACGGTCTGGTGCGGATGATCATCGGGACCCAGGAGCAGAATTTTGCCGATGGCGGCAGGTTTCTGATCAGCGCACAGCAGTTCAAGGACTGGACGGGTCTGGCCGAGGGGTTGGCGATCAAAGGCACCACGGCGGTCACCCTGATCACCGCACTTCTGACCATGGGAGCCCTGTTCTGGTTCCTGCAAAAGACCCGCACTGGCAAGTCGATGCGGGCGTTTTCGGACAACGAGGATCTGGCCCTCCTCTCCGGCATCAACCCCGACCGGGTGGTGCAGGTCACATGGGTCATCGCGGCGGCACTGGCGGTGATTGCGGGCACGCTCTACGGCCTCGACAAAAGTTTCCGGCCGTTCATCTACTTCCAACTTCTCCTGCCGATCTTCGCCAGTGCGGTGGTCGGCGGCCTGGGCTCCCCGATCGGGGCGGTCGCGGGCGGTTTCGTGGTGGCATTTTCGGAAATCGTCGTCACCTATGCGTGGAAAAAGGTGCTGACCTATCTTCTGCCCGCGAGCCTCGCCCCCGACAGTCTGATGCAACTGCTGTCGACCGACTACAAATTCGCCGTCAGCTTTTCGATCCTGATCATCGTGCTTTTGTTCATGCCCAACGGGCTGTTCAACAAGGGGAAATGAGATGAACACCCGTGCCGTCTTGCTGTTTGCCGGGGTAGGCGTTTTGTACCTGCTGACCGGGCTCTTGCTGTCCTGGAACGTCAGCCTGCAGATTCTGCTGATCGGGCTGCTGTCCGCGATCATGGCCTTGGGCGTCAACATGCAATGGGGCTATGCCGGGTTGTTCTCCACCGGCATCGTCGGTTCCGTTGCCTTGGGTGGGCTGGCAGTGGTGTTCATTTCCGGCGCGCCGGTGCCTGAGGCGTTTGCGGCCGGCGGCTGGCAGTTGATCTTTGGCCTTGGCGTGGCGGTGGCGGTCATCGCTTTGTCGGTGGCGGTGTGGAAGCGCATGGCCCACGGCCGCCCGCGCGCCTTGGCCACAGCGATCATCCTGATCGGCGGGTTTTTCCTGTATCGGGCGATCTTTGACCCTGCCGTCATGGCGGTTGAGAGCTTCGACCCCGCCACCCATGGCAACATCGGCGGCTTTGGTCTGAACTCGATCTGGGCCTGGCCGGTCGGCGGGGTGTTCGCCGCCATCGCCGCCTGGGCGATCGGCAAAATTGCCTTGGGCCTGCGCCAGGATTATCTGGCCATCGCCACGCTTGGCATCGCAGAGATCGTCATCACCGCGATCAAATCCGAGGATTGGATGGCGCGGGGTGTGAAAAACTTCATCAACCTGCCGCGTCCGTGGCCGGTGCCCTATGAGGTGAACATGCAGGCCGACCCGGGGTTCCTCGCGTTTTGCGCGCGTTGGGGCTTAAGCCCGGTCACCACCTCCACCCTGTCGGTCAAGGCGATCTACATCATCCTGTTCACCCTGATTCTGGGCGGGCTGATCTGGTTGCTGCAACGCGCCCTGCATTCGCCCTGGGGCCGGATGATGCGGGCGATCCGCGACAATGAGGTGGCGGCATCCGCGATGGGCAAGGATGTCAAACGCCAGCACCTGATCATCTTCATCCTGGGCTCGGCGGTCGTCGGCATGGCGGGGGCGATGTATGTCTCGATGCTGGGGCAACTGGTGCCGGGCGAGTTTTCGCCGCTGCGCTTCACCTTCCTGATCTGGATCATGGTGATCGTCGGCGGGTCGGGCAACAACTGGGGCTCGGTTCTGGGCGGGCTCTTGGTCGGCTGGCTGTGGCTGATCGTCGACAATGCCGGGCCGCTGATCATGGGGGCGGTGACGGCGGGCATGTCCGCCGGGCCGCTGAAAAGCCATTTGATCGACATGGCCCCGCAAATGCGCCTGCTAACGCTGGGCGTGGCGCTGCTGCTGGTGCTGCGCTTCAGCCCAAGGGGCCTGCTGCCCGAGAAGTAGCGGCCTATGACCTTAGGCGGCTGGCGCATCGCCCGCTAAAACCCAAAGTCTGCCGCAAGCAGGGTGCTGACGGTCAGATGTTCCAGCGTGCCGGTGTTGGGGCCAAACAGCACCAGAACCGCCGGCCCGCTGCCGACCGTGAAGTTGGACAGCGCAAGCTGGCTGAAAGCCGTCGCCGCCGTGATCTGCCCCGACACGGTTTTAATTTGGTTGTGGATTTAGCTGACGCCGCCTTAAATTGAGAAAGGAAAATCCGGGGTTAGCGCCCTGATGCGCAGCCGCAGGCTTTTGCTATCCGCGCGCCGCCGAACCAGCCCGTCCGCGCCGATCCGTGCCCATCCGCGACGAGGTATGTCGCCTTCTGACGTGACTTCGCCGGGGCATAGGTATTTCCTGCCGCCAAACCGGCTTTCAAAGGATAAGATATGAAATCCCATACCCGCGTGGTGGTCATCGGTGGCGGCGTGGTCGGTTGCTCGGTCCTCTATCACCTGACCAAGCTCGGCTGGTCGGATGTGACGCTGATCGAGCGGTCTGATCTGACCTCCGGCTCGACCTGGCACGCGGCGGGCGGCTTTCATACGATCAACGGCGACACCAATATGGCCGCCCTGCAAGGCTACACGATCCGGCTCTACAAGGAACTTGAGGCGATCACCGGCATGTCTTGCGGCCTCCACCATGTCGGCGGCGTGACCCTCGCCGACAACCCGGCGCGGTTTGAACAGCTGAAGGCCGAACGCGCCAAGCACCGCTATATGGGCCTCGACACCGAAATCCTGTCCCCTGCCGAAATCTCCAAGCTGACCGACGGTCTGGTCAACACCAAAGGCATTCTCGGCGGGCTTTATGACCCGCTCGATGGTCACCTTGACCCGTCCGGCACCACCCATGCCTATGCCAAAGCCGCCCGGATGGGCGGGGCGGAGATCATCCTGCACAACCGCGTCTTGGAGACCAATCCCACCAAGGAAGGCTGGGAGGTTGTCACCGAACAAGGCACCATCACCTGCGAACACCTGGTCAACGCCGGTGGCCTCTGGGCGCGCGAAGTGGGTGCGATGGCCGGCATCTACCTGCCGCTGCTGCCGATGGCCCACCAGTATATCGTCACCGACGACATTCCCGAAGTCATGGACATCCTGCAAGCCGGCCGCGAATTTCCCCATGTCATGGACCCCGGCGGCGAATTCTATCTGCGCCAGGAAGGTCGCGGCCTCTGCATCGGCTTTTATGAAAAGCCCTGCGAGCCGTGGAGCCTCGACGGCACGCCATGGAACTTCGGCCATGAACTGCTGAATGAACAATTCGACAAGATCGAAGACTCGGTCAACTTCGCTTACCGCCGCATCCCGGTGTTGGAACGTTCCGGCGTCAAAACCGTCATCCACGGCCCGTTCACCTTTGCGCCGGACGGTAACCCGCTGATCGGTCCGGTTCCGGGGTTGAAAAATTACTGGAGCGCCTGCGCCG
>JAYTQA010000584.1:0-14961 GCA_043746955.1 bacterium
CCGCTCCCCCCAGAGATGCCGTCACCTTCGGGCCGCCTAGTTCGGGATCGCACCTTCAGGCGCACCTAGTTCTGATCCAGCCGCTTTTCCAGCCAGCCCAAAAACGCCTGGTCGGGCGCGCGCAACCGGGGCCGGCCTGACCGCTGCCAGAAGCCGCGCCACTCCGCCTCCAGCGCATGGATATCCCAGCCTGGTGCCCGCGCCTTTGCCCGCTCCAGCGTCACTTCCGCCAAGGGCCCGAGCGTCGTCGCGGGCAGCGCCGCCTCAACCACCATCTGCGGCGTCACCCACAGCAAATCCTCCGCGTCCAGCGCCAGCCGGTAGTCCGGGATATTGCCTTGGGCAATCACATCGCGCAGCATGGCGCGAAACACCCGGCGTGGGCTATTCGAGCCGGCCTTCTTCTGCAACACCTCCAGCGAGATCCGCCATTCCGGCTGCCGGCCGCAATGTTTCCGCGCGAGTTCATAAAGCCTGCGCTCCAACGGCCTGCGCAATTGGAAATAGCTCCGGTTCAGCGTCAGCACCGATTTCGCCATGATCGCCGCGAACAGCCATTCGCTTAAGGTCACCCGGACCTGCACCATCCGGCCACCCCGGGTTTTCCGCACAATCTCCCAATCCTCGATCAGGCCAAAGCCGCGGGTCACCTCGAACTCACCGGCGACCAGGTTGCCCACCTTCATATTCGTCGTGATCCGCGTCCCCGCCAGCCGTTCAAACGCCTCGCGCAAGCGCCGATAGGCATCGCCCGAGGTTTCCCGGTTGGTCGCCTGCAACAGATCATGCGCCCGCAGATGCAGCGCGCGGGCGATGGGCTGGCCGGCATTCAGCGCCGCCATCAGCTGGCTGGTGCAATAGATCAGAATGTCCTTGTCATGGATCGTGGCCCGGCCTTTGACCGAGGGCACCACCTCGATCGCCACCCCGTTATGGGCATAGCGCAAGACGCCGAGGTCCGGCTTGGTCGCCAGCGAGAACAGCGGATGCTCCATGCTCGCCATGTCATCTTTCGGCAAAGCATCAAACAGATCGCAGGCGAAAAAGTCCGGCCCAGATCCGGATATTGCCCCGAACCCGCCCGCACCCGTCGCACGGGTTGGGGCTATCTGTGAAAGCGCCATGCCTGCCCACCTTTGTCTGGCCCGCCGGATTGTCCCGGTCTGATTATCTCAGTTTGCGGCCCCTGCTCTGCTTGCGGTCGTAACTTTGGCCTCTAACCTCAACCTGCACCACAGTTTTTCCCGTGCGTATGGCCCCAACCGGCCCGGCCACGATTCGTGGTTTCAGTGACACTATGCTAAAGTTATCCACAAGCCCCGTCCAGCGCCCTGCCCAACCCGTGCCAAATCACCGCGCACCCGCTCGGGGTTTCAGAGTCGGTCGGGCGGGGTTTCAGAGTCACATCATCGGGGTTTCAGAATCGCCCGATCTCTGGCAGTCTCCGCCAAGGGGCTGATAAGGCGGGCCTAATCTCGGAAAGCCCCGAAGCCCAAGCGTCCGTAACTACTCAATAACATCCATTTAACACCACGCGACCGCCATAGCGCTGCAAAACCGCAACACCACAGCGCTTGGCACAGCACTTGGCACCGGTCAAAAGCGGCTGAGAAGCTTCAAAAAAACCGCCCGTATCGCCATCGGTTCGATATATCACGATAAAGCCATGACATTCCTAATTTATCGTGATATGAACCAAGGCACCCCAAAAGGTGCCGCCCGATGGCCGATCTGACCCGCCTCACCCCGCAAACCCTCGCCCACCTCGCCGAGGCCTGCCTGCCCGCTACAATCCCACGGCCACCAACCCCGCCCCGCCTGCTGTCGATCTGGGAGATCACCACCTGGGTGCTGCCGATGGCGCCTGAACACCTCCGCCGGGTGCTTGCCGCCACCCCCAGCCTGCCGCAAGGCAGCGCCGGCACCGATGGCGGCACCCGTTGGTTCACCAATGCCGAAGTGGCGACCTTGCGCGGCCATTTCAGCGCCCGTTCCCGCAGCCATCGCTACGCCCCGCCCGCCACCAAACGCGCCCCGCTGATCACCCTGACCGGCCCCGGCGGAGCCATCGGCCGGACCACCGCCCTGATCCATCTGGCCACCGCCGCCAGCCTCGCCGGTTTTCGCGTGCTGGTGATGGACGGCGACCCGAGCGGCGCCCTCGCCCGGACCCTGCATTGCCAAGGCCCGCCGCCGACCGGCGATGTCCTGACGCTGCTCGCCCGCAGCGCTGGCCACAACCTGCGCCGCCTCAATCAGTCCCGGCTTGACCGTGGCGAGGCCCCTACGCCGATGGACCCCGCTCTCAGCGCCGCTCTGACCGTCACCACCGCCTCGCTGATCCGCCCGACCGGGTGGCCCGGCCTTGATCTGCTGCCCGCCACCGCCACCCTGATGCAAGCCGACCTTGCCCTCACCACCTGGCGTCTGGCGCAGCGCAGTTGGGCCCCGTGGGCCGCCCTGTCCGAGGCGTTTGAGACCGACACAATCCGCAAAAACTATGACCTGATCCTGTGTGACACGCCACGCGGTCTGGGCCCCCTCGCCCTGGCTCTCCTCACCGCTACCGACATCCTGCTGGCCCCCCTGCCCCTGCGGCCCATCGGCCTGACCGATCTGGCAACCGGTCTCGCCAGCATCGCCCAAGCCACTGCGGCCCTGGAGGCTGACCTGCAAGCCACCGCCCGCGCCCTGGGCCAGACCATAGAACCGATGGGCTGGCAGCGCCTCGCCATCCTGCCGACCCGCGCCGGTCCCGATGCTGCCCGCCACTTGGCCACCGCTGCTGCCCAACTCGGCGCCACACTCCTGCCCGCAGCCCTGCCCGAACTGCCCGCAGCACAGTTCTACGACCTCGATTACCGCAGCATAGGCCGCCTGCCCTATGCTGCCCTGCGTGACGCCTGCGACGCCGCATGGGCCGGTCTGGCCGAGGCGATCCGCAGCCTTTGAGGCCCCCGGGAATTGACCGGCGGGGCTGTTCTGGGCTAGTCTGGCGCGATTGGTACAAGGTTTTGGAGGATCGCCCGATGGCAGGCAGTTGGAACGGCGCATATTATTACGGCGATGCGACCAATGAGGCGGTGACCGGCACCGCCGCCTCCGAAACCTTCCTGATGAACGAGGGCGACGATCAGGCCTTTGGCGGCGATGGCAATGATTATCTCGATGGCGGGGTCGGCAACGACCTGTTGTCCGGCGGCAATGGCAATGACGTGCTGACCGATGTGAGCTTCATCCCGTTTGGCTTCACCGGCCTGATCGGCCATGACACGCTCAACGGCGGGGCGGGCAATGACGAATTGCGCATTTATTCGCCCGATACCGGCGATGTGGCCGATGGCGGCACAGGCTTTGACACGCTGCGCCTGAATTTTCAGTATTTCAACCCGACCGGAATTCCGCCCGGCACCCCTTTGACCCTGACCCTCGGGCCGGGTGGCGCCGCCTCTCAGTTGCAGATCAACGGCATCAACATCCTGGCCATTTCCAACATCGAGCAATTGTATTTCCGCGGCAGCAACGGCACCAATTTCGTCACCGCACAGGCCGGAAATGACTTTCTGGTCGGGGGCAGTGGCGATGACCATCTGTATGGTGGCGCGGGCAATGACGACATCTATGGCGGCACCGGCCAGCAGGATCTGGATGGCGGCACCGGAATTGACACCGTGTCGTTCGACCTCTCCGACACCACCGCCGCCCTGACCCTGACCAATGGCGCGCTGATCGACCTTGGCGCTGCCGGCACCGCGCGGAATTTCGAATATATCGGCGAGGTTCAACTGGGCAGCGGTGCTGACATCGTCACCATCACCCAGGATAAAACCGTGGCGATTTATGGCGGCGACGGGGGCGATCAGATCACCGTGGGCGACGGCGGCAGCCTGATCGAGGGCGGCTTGGGCGATGATGTGATTGTCACCGGGGCCGGGTCGGATGACATTGACGGCGGATATGGCTCTAACACCGCCCATATGGGGGCGGGCGACGACCTCTATCACCACGCCACCCGGCTGGAGACCGGCGATGAACAGGTGTTTGGCGAACTTGGCGATGACCACATCTATACCGCGTCAGGCGCTGACCACGATTATGGCGGGGTGGGCAATGACCTGATTTTCACCGGGCGCGGCAATGACGTGGCCTATGGTGGCTTGGGCAATGACCAGATCCGGGGCGAGGATGGTCAGGACACGCTTTTTGGCGATGGGGGCAATGACACGCTGAACGGCGATGCCGATGCGCTGTCGGGCAATGCGCTGATCGAAAATGACCTGCTCTATGGCGGCGATGGCAATGACAGTCTGATCGGCGGCCAGGGTCTGGACCGGATGTATGGCGGCAACGGCAATGACACGCTGGCCATCGCCCCCAACATCGACAACACCATGACCGACCCCAACATTGACCTGCTTTTTGGCGGGTTCGGCAATGATCTTCTCAGCGTTTATGGCCCGAATTACTATATGAACCAGCAGGTCACGGTGATTCTGGGCGCTGTCACCCATATCCTGTTTGACGGGGTCGAGGTGGCCACCGCCACCGGCATGGAAGCCCTGGAAACCTTCACCTATGGCAGCGGCAATCACCATCTGGAGGGCGGCGCGCTGGCCGACAATCTGACCAGCGGGCAGGGCAATGACCTGATCCGCACCTTTGGCGGCGATGACCGGATTCAGAGCAGTTTCGGCTCTGACACGATTGACGCAGGCGCTGGCAATGACACGATCAGCGCGGTCGAGTTGGGCGGAAATGACAGCATCATCGCAGGCTTGGGCGATGATCAGGTGATCCTCTATGTCCCCTACGTCAGCCAGACCGTCGAGGCGGGGCTTGGCGTCATCTATGGCGGGTTTGGCACCGACACGCTGTATCTTTACGGCGGCGACCGCGATTACAACTATGATGGCACCTCGCTGTTCATTCAGGGCGTCAAGGTCGCCACCATCACCGGGTTTGAGCGGATCGTGCAGACCGGCACCAGTGCGGCCAATACGATCATCGGCCTGGTCGGCAATGACCAGCTTTATGGCGGGGCCGGCGATGATACCATCTCTGGTCTGGCCGGCAATGACACGCTGGATGGCGGGACGGGCAATGACCGGGTTTATGGCGGGGATGGTGACGATAGTCTGCTTGGCGGTGGCGGGGCCGATGCGATCTATGGCGGCGCGGGCAATGACCGGTTCACTTTGCAGGCCGATGGGCTGGTCGATACGGTCAATGGCGGTCTGGGCTTTGACCTGCTGACGCTGTCCGGTGGTCTTGCCAGTCCGGTGGTGATGACCGGATCTTTGGCTACCGGGGCCAGCATCAGCAGCGGCGGCGTGTTGCAGGCGACAGTTTCCGGCATCGAAGTGGTGGCCGCCACCGGCTCTGCGGGCAACGACGTGATACTGGGCGGGTCGGGCAATGACACGGTCAATGTGTTTGGCGGGGCCGACCGCGTCGCCACCGGCGCAGGCGATGACGACGTGCAGCTCTATCTGGACGGTGGCGCGGATATCATCAACATGGGGCTGGGGTTTGACCAGATTTTTGCCATCCAGACCCTTGCGGGCGATCTGGATCTGGTGATGGGGGCGACCACGACCGTCAAGATCGGCGGTGTGCTGGTCAGTACCTGGACCGGGGTTGATCAGATCACGCTCAGCGGAGGTGCTGGCAATGACACGATCACCACCGCGGGTGGCAATGATCTGATCTACGCCGGCAATGGCGCCAATCTGGTGCAGACCGCTGACGGCAATGACGGGATCACCGCCTATTTGGACGGGCTGACCGATACGGTGGACGGCGGCTTGGGCAATGACATGCTGTCGGTCCAAGGCGGAAGCACCGGCTATACGGTGGACCTTGCAACCCCGGGAGTGGTGCTGATCAAAGACGGGCTTGGCATCGAAGTGCAGGCGACCGGGATCGAGCATCTGACGCTCTATGGTGGCTACAGCGTCACCGCGAGTGACCTGCTGCTCGGGCTGTCGGGCGACGACACCCTTTATGGCAACGGCGGCAATGACACGATTGACGGCGGGGCGGGCAATGATCTGATCAATGGCGGGGCCGGGGTGGACCGGCTGACCGGTGGGGCCGGAGCCGATCAGTTCGCCTTCAGCTATGCCACTGACGCGGTACCGGGGCCGCTTTTGGACCGGATCACCGATTTTGCCCAAGGCAGTGATGTGGTGGTGCTGAGCAATATCGACGCCAACACCGCCAACGGCAATTTCACCAATGAGGCCTTCAGCTTCATCGCCACCGCCGCTTTCACCCATGTTGCAGGCCAGTTGCGCTATTACGCCGATCCGGGTTCGCTGCGGGTCGTGGTGCAGGGCGACACCAACGGCGACGGGGTGGCGGATGTGCAGTTTGGTCTGACCGGTGCCGGGCTGGTGCTGACGGCGGCGGATTTCATCCTGTAGGGCAGGCGGCTGGCGGGGGTAAAAAGTTGACAGCTGTCAACTTTTTTATCAGATGGTCAAAAAGTTGACAGCTGTCAACTTTTGGGGTCACCAAGTTCGCCGTCAAGCCAGTCGCGGTAAAGCGCGGGCAGGGTTTCCAGCAGCCAATCCTCAAAGCCATTGGTCTGGGCGCGGCGCAGTTTCAGGGTGAGATGCTTGGCGTCATATTGGGCCTGACCCAAGGGCAGACCATCCTCTGCCAGAATCGAGATAGGCTCTTTGGGGGTGCGCCGGATCGCGGCCTCGGCTGCGGCAGCCACCCGCTTCAGACGACCGGAAAGGTAGTCTGACAAGGCCTGAAACCGGTCATCCGAGCGGTTGGTCTTGGCACCAAGGTTGACCATCGCCAGCATCGCATCGACGTCATCCGCGCCATCTTCCTCGGCGACCGCCTCGATCAGATCGGCCAAGGTGCCCCAGCGGTCCCGGCCGACCGAAGGCGCTGCGCCTATCGCCTCGATCACCAGCAGCGGCACCCGGTCGGCGATCGCCATCATCCGCGAGATCACCGTCTTGTCGATGGTCAGGGCATCGCAGATCACCTTGCGGGTGTAACCGGCCTCCTCCATCTGGCGGGCGAAATTCAGCTTTTCGATGAAGGACAAATCGCGCCGCGCGGTGTTTTCCTGACCCTGGGCCATCACCAGAGCCTGGTCATCCAGATCGCGGATCAGGGCTTTGACCGGCTGGCCGAGATCGCGCAGCGCCAGCACCCTGCGCCGACCATAGACGATCTGGAACCGGCCTTCGGTTACCGGATGCGGGCGGACCAGAACCGGCACCTGCTGGCCATAATCGCGGATCGACGCCATCAGGGACAGGTCTTCGTCGGGGTCAGATTCCAGACGGTCGGTCATGCCACCGGCGTCAATCAGGAACGGGTCCAACTCCAGCACCGAGCGGGCCTTGAGGTCGGCAATCGAGCGGGAAACCGCCCCGATAGCACCCTTTTGCAGCCGTTGCGGGGCCGGGGCGGGCGTAAGAAGCCCGGTGTCGATCGATGGCGCGGTCAACAGGCCCTTCAGGACATCCTTGCGTGCCATCAGCGCCCCCAGGCTTTCTGGACCATCGCGGTGATCTCGCCATTCGCGGCATTCAGGCTTTCCATCGCGCGTTCAAAGGTGGTGCGGGTGAAATCGGCCTTTTCGACCTCGTAGAGCGTCTGTTTGGTCAGACCCGCGTCGGAAATGGCGGTGGATTTCAGCACGGCGTGGTTCAGGACATGGTCACCAAACAGGCTCCGCATGAAGCTGACCATCTGGTTTTGCGGGCCATCGCCGGGCTCGTAGCGGGTGATCAGATAGCGCAGCCAATCATAGGTCATGTCGCCGCCGGCGTCGGCTACCACACCGAGGAGGTTGGAGGTCATCAGGAGGAACTGACACATCGACATCACATCGAGCATTTGCGGATGAACCGTCACTAACACCGCAGTTGCTGCCGAAAGTGCGGACATGGTCAGGAACCCCAGCTGCGGCGGACAGTCGATGATGACGAGGTCATAATCGGCCTCAACCGCGGATAAAGCGTCAGAGATCCGGGTGAAGAACAGGTTACCGCCGCGCGCGGCCAGAACCCGGGGGGTGTCATGTTCAAACTCCATCAGCTCCAGATTGCCGGGGATGATCGAAAGGTTGGTGAAATAGGTCGGGCGGATGATATCGGCGAGCGGCAGGGGGTCGTCATAGCGGATCGCATCGTAAAGTGTGCCGCCGTCGTTGAGGTCGAACTCCGGCTGAAAGCCGTGCAGGGCGGACAGGCTGGCTTGGGGGTCAAGGTCGATGGCGAGGACGCGGTAACCATCGAGGGCGCATTTCTGGGCGAGATGGGCGGCGGTGGTGGTCTTGCCGGAGCCGCCTTTGAAGTTGATCACGGTGATGACCTGCAGATGATCGCCGTCACGGCGGCCCGGCAGATAGGTGCCTGGCGTCTTGGCACCGGTCTCTAACAGCCGTCTCAGAGCCATAATATCGTCTGAAGTATAGAGCCTGCGCCCGCCTGGCCCGGTTTCGGGCTGCGGGCCACGGCCTTCGAGCGAGAGCTTGCGCAGATAGGCGTCCTTAACCCCCAACAGGCTTGCGACCTCGCCACTGGAAAACCGGCGCAGTTCTTTTTGGCTGTCCGGCGGATAAAGCTGCGCGCGGTGCGCCATCAGCCGTTCGGACAGTTTGGCGGCATGTTCGCCGACCAGCTTGTCGATCCGGGTTTTGCGGAAGCTGGGCTTGGTCTGGACCGGGTCGAGGTGCATCGGCTGCTCCGCCTTTCTGTCCGCCTTGTCGTTACGCCTGAAAGCGTTTATTGCGGTTTATAGCGTAACTGCATGCAAGATTTTGTGTGGTCTGGCAAGCGATTTTCGCCCAAGGCACCGGGCGGCGGTTTTCGGTGGGGGTTTTCGGTGGCGGTTTTTGGGCGGGGATCGGGTGGGGCAGGGCGGCTATGCGTTCTGATCTTGCCATGCCGGTCCCGCACCGCCACAAGTTGCGATAATTCGCAGTGTCATTGGCAGTGTCCTTGAGGGAGGCCGTAGAGATATGCCCATCATCCATCCGGTCCTCTTGTGCGGTGGATCCGGCACGCGGCTTTGGCCCTTGTCGCGCAAGAGCTTTCCCAAGCAGTTCACCGCTTTGACCGGCGACGAGACGCTGTTTCAGGCGGCGGCGCGGCGGATCACCGGGCCGGATGTGGCCAAGCCCGCGATTGTCACCAACGCCGACTTCCGCTTCATCGTGACCGAGCAGCTGGCCGAAATCGGCATTGACCCCGGCCCGATCCTGATCGAGCCTTCGGCGCGCAACACCGCGCCGGCTATTCTGGCCGCCGTGCTGCATCTGGCGGCCACCGAGCCTGATGCGATCGTGCTGGTGATGCCGTCCGATCAACTGGTGCCGGACCGCGCGGCGTTCGGTGCTGCGGTCCGGGCCGGGATTGCGGCGGCGGAGGCGGGCCGGATCGTAACCTTCGGCATCCGTCCGACCCGGGCCGAGACCGGCTATGGCTGGCTGGAGCTGGCGCATCGGCCGGCCAGCGCTGCGCCCGAGGTCATCGACCTTGTCCGCTTCGTCGAAAAGCCGAAAGCCGCCCGGGCCGAAGAAATGCTGGCCGATGGCCGCTATTTGTGGAACGCCGGGATTTTCCTGATGTCGGTCAAGACGGCTTTGGCTGCGTTCGAGACACATGCGGGTCATCTGGTAGGCCCGGTGCGCCGTTCGGTGGCAGAGGCTGCGGGCGATCTGGGCTTTCTGCGGCTGGCTGCCGAACCCTGGGCCAAGGCGGAAGCGATCTCGATCGATTATGCGGTGATGGAACGGGCGCCGAACCTGCAGGTGGTGCCGTTTGGCGAGGACTGGTCCGATCTGGGCGACTGGGATTCGGTCTGGCGCGAAAGCGGGCCGGATGCGGATGGGTTGGTGACCCATGGCCGGGTGACCGCGATTGACAGCCACAACAGCCTGTTGCGGTCCGAAGCCGACGGGCTGGAACTGGTGGCGATCGGGCTCGATAACCTGATGGTGGTGGCGATGGCCGATGCCGTGCTGGTCGCCGACAAATCCCGCGCCCAAGAGGTGAAAGAGGCGGTGGCGCGGCTGAAGACCAAAGGTGCCCGCCAGGCCGAGACGTTTCCGCGCGATCACCGGCCGTGGGGCTGGTTCGAGACGCTTATTCTGGCCCCTCGGTTTCAGGTCAAACGGATCGTGGTGCATCCAGGCGCCGCCCTGTCGCTGCAAAGCCATGTCCATCGCTCGGAGCACTGGATCGTGGTCGCAGGCACCGCCCGGGTGACCGTGGGCGACACGGTCCAGCTTTTGACCGAAAACCAGTCGATCTACATCCCCTTGGGGGCGGTGCACCGGATGGAAAATCCCGGTAAGGTAACGATGATCCTGATCGAGGTGCAAACCGGGATTTACCTCGGGGAAGATGACATCATCCGCTATGACGACGTCTACGCCCGCGGGCAGGGGGCCAAGGGCTGAGCGGTCCGCAGCGCAGGCCCGCGACCGAACCGGCTGGCAACACGGGGTGGCAAGATCGGCTGGGGGCTAAGGGATGAACCGCCTGGCAACTTGCATATCGGCGTGGCTTGTGGTCTTGGCACCAGCGTCAACCGGGGAACCTCTGGGTCAGTGATGTTATATCAGCCGAACGAAGCCGCGTATCGCACCTGGCTGGAAGACCGCTGCCGGCAGCTTTTGACCCTGCAAAGCCTGCATCCCCCGATCTGGAACCTGCTGATTTCGGTGGTGATTGCGGCGGAGGGTGATTGGACCGACGCCGATCTGGCGGCCACGCTGCAATCGCTGCGCGGCCAGAACTGGCACAATCTGGAGGCGACAGTCTTTGCCGGGGCCCGCACTGGGAGCGGCAGTGTTGGTGTTGGTGCCAGTGTTGGCGGCAGTGTTGGCAGCGGCGACGGGTCGTTTTCGCACTTGCGCGGATTGACCGTGGAAAATGGGCGGGGGATCGGGGATCTTTTCCGCGCCGGGCCTGCGGCCTGCGGTCTGCGCGGCGATTATGTGCTGGTTGTCCCGCCGGGCAGCGTGTTTGAGGTTGCGGCCTTTTCGGCCTTGAACCGGGCCGTGGTGGAAACCGCCGGGCCGGGCCGGCCGGATCTCGTGCTGTTCGACCATGAATATACTGGCCAAGAATATATTGGCCAAGAAAATACTGGCCAAGAATATATTGCCGGGGCGGCGCGCGGAACCTATCCGGTGTTCCTGCCGGGCTTTGATGCCGAGCTTTTGGCCGCACTGGATTACATCGGTCCGGCTGTGCTGATCCGGGCCGCGCTGTTTGACCGCCTGGCCCGCACCACCCCTTTGACCTCGGTGCGCGATGTGGTTCTGGCCGCTGCCCATGCAGAGCTACCCCTGCACACTGCCTTGCATACGGGCCATGTCAGAGACGTTTTGATGCGCCTGCCGGGGCTGCCGATGTCAGCCATGCCGGCAAATTCGGACCCGACTGCCGCCGCAGCCAAGATCGCCGCCAAGATCGCAGCCGTGCCAAAATCCGCCAGCATCGCCGTCATCATTCCGAACCGGAACAAGGCAGAGCTTTTGGCGCAATGTATCGCCTCGATGCTGCCGGACCCGTTGGTGAAAGAGCTGATCATCGTCGACAATGCCAGTGACCGGCCGGACACCCGCGATCTGTACGAACAGCTGAAGCGGGATCACGGTGCCACGATTGTGGCGGCGAACCAGCCGTTCAACTTCTCGCGGATGATCAATCTGGGGGTGGCGGCTGCCCAAGCCGACATGCTGCTGTTGTTGAACAATGACATCGAGTTCAAAAAGCCCGGCGCGCTGGCGCAGGCCTGTGCCGCGGCGTTGCGCTCCGAGGTGGGCATTGTCGGCACCAAACTGCTCTATCCCGATTATACCATTCAGCACGCGGGCATCCTGCTCGACTATCATCCCTATGAGCATTTAGTGCGCGCGATGCATATCGGCCGCGGGGCGGAAAATACCTCGGCGGGCTATCTGGGCCAATATGGCCAGGCGCGCGCGTTGCAGGCGGTCACCGGCGCTTTCATGATGCTGCGCCGCCAAGTGTTCGACCAGGTCGGCGGGTTTGATGAGGTGGCCCTGCCGGTGGAGTTCAATGACATTGATTTCTGTCTGCGGGTGGGTGCGGCGGGCTACAAGATCCTGTGTCTGCCGCTGGACCGGGTGTTTCACCATGAATCGGCCAGCCGTGGCAAAGCCGATACCATCCCGGTGCGCCAGATGCGGATCGCCGCCCAAGCCCTGATGGCGCGGCGCTGGCTGCCGCAGTTTCAGAGCGATCCCTACAATCATCCGATCGCCCGGCTTGGCGAGACGGCCGAAGTTCAGTTCAACTTTACCGGGACGTTTATCGGATGAGACTGCGCGCAAAATGGCAGAAGACTGTCGCAAAATGGGGGCGGTCGTACCGCAAGCGCCGCCTGAAGCTGGCGCGGTGGCTGGTGCAGCGGCGCTGGGTGCGCGAGGCAATCGTGGTGCCCGCTATATCTGACCATTCTGTGCCACTGGTTGGCTCACCTGTTGGCGTGGCAAGCCAGCCGCAGGCGGTTCACGCCGCAGAAGCCCGGGTATTGCCGTTCGACACCGCGCTCAGCTTGAAGCCCGGCCTGTGCATCGTGGGCTATCTGCGCTCTGAAATCGGTCTTGGTCAGGCCGCAAGGTGTCTGGCTTATGCGGCGGATGCGGTGCGCCTGCCGTCAAGCTTTCATCATCTGCCACTGCCCATGCGCGAGAATGAGCCGGAATTCACCACCAAGTGCATTCCGCTGCCCGACCGCAAGGCCAATCTGCTGGTGTTCGGATTGCCGTCGATTACCGCATTATATGGTGAAATCGGCGGGGGGCGGCACAATATCCTGTATCCGTTCTGGGAATTGCACGGGATTGAGCGGGAATGGCTGGACCTGGCCGGGCGCTGTGCCGAGGTCTGGGCACCATCGACCTTTGTGGCGGACGCCTTCCGCGCCCAGTCAAAACTGCCGGTGACCCTGGTGCGGCAACCGGTGCAGTTTCCCAAAGCCGGGCTGACCGGAGCCAGACCTGCGGGCCCGCTGAGTTTTCTGACCTATTTCGACTATGATTCCTTTGGCGCCCGCAAAAACCCGAAAGCCACCGTCACCGCGTTTCGGACCGCCTTTCCGCTTGGCTCGGAAGATGTGAAACTGATCGTGAAAACCCGCGGGGCGGACGACAATGGCTTGCGCGGCTGGCTTGCCGGGGAATGCGCCGCAGAACCGCGTCTGGAGGTGATTGACCGCACGGTTGACCGCGAAACCATGGACCGTCTGGTGGCCGACTGCGATGTGTTCGTGTCCTTGCACCGTTCGGAAGGCTTCGGGTTTGGTGCGGCCGAGGCGCTGGCCGCAGCCAAGGCGGTGATTGCCACCGACTACAGCGGTACCACTGATTTTATCAACCAGACCACCGGCTATCCGATCGCCTACAAGCTGATCCCGGTGCTCAAAGGCCAGTATCTCGCCACCACCGGGCAGGTCTGGGCCGATGCCGACCTTGAGGATGCGGCAGCGGCGATGCGGGCGGTCTATGATCAGCCGGATCAGGCCCGCAGACGGGCCGAGCACGGCCGCGCGCACCTGTTGGCGGCGTTTTCGCCCGGGGTGATTGGCGCGCAGATGCGGGACTTGCTGGCCGCGCGCGGGCTGCTTTAGGGTTCAGTCCTGCGGTGGCTTGGCCAGACCGTCGGCACCGGTCAGCCAGAGCCGGAACGGCCGGTGCGGGCGGCCATCGGCCTGCCAGATCAGGGTGGCGAACCGGGGCCGCGCCTGGCCGGTTTTGTCAAACAGCAGGTGGCGCAGGCCAGTTCCGGGCGTGCCATCGGGCCGGAACAACAGCTGTTCCCAAACCGAGCGGGTCAGCAGATAGTCCAATTGCCGGGCTGACCCCGGCACGCGGTCCTGCTCGGCACCAAGGCTTGCGACCTGGGCTTGGCTGGCTTGCAGCGCTATCTCGGCCTGGTCCAGGGTTGTTTCAGTCTGGTGCAGGGTCTGGGTCGTGGTGGCAAGGCTGTGTGCGCTGGCATCTGCGCGGGCTTGCAGGGTTTCATGCCGGTGTGCCAGATCAGCAAGGGCTTTTTGCGCAGCGGTCAGCTGCCCGGACAACGCGGCAGCCCGTGCCAAGGCCTGCGCATGGCCGGCCAACTGGAAATCGTCGAATATGTTGGGCGGGGTTGCGAAGGCCGGGGCCAGATCCTCATGCTCTGCCGCCAGATAGAAGCGGTTCAGCCCGTCCCAATAGACCATGCGGTAGCGGTTTGTGGTCAGAACCGGCTCCCATTCGGCATGCGAGGCGACCTGGCTGTTGGGCAGGGTGGCCTCGACGACCACGATCCACGGCCTCTGACGGGTCCAGTCCGCGCCGCGCAGCACCGCCGCCTCGTAGCCTTCGACATCGACCTTGAGAAAATGCACCGGGCGGCCGCAGGCGATATGCTCGGCCCAGAGGCTGGCCAGGGTCCGCACCGGCACCTGGATCTGATGGGTGGCCCAACCGGCCTGCACATGCTGTTCGGCAAACTCCGGATTGGCGGTGGTAAGCCCGGTGTCCCCCACCACGGTCAGCGCAAGCTGCCCGCTGGTGTCGCCGACCGCGAGGCCCAGATTGATGTCGTCCGGGCGGCTTTCCTGCAGGCGGGCCAGAAACTGCGGATTGGGTTCGATATTGAGGCCGCGCCAGCCCTGATCGTAAAACGCCCGGGTGACGCTGTCGATCTCGGGAGAAAACGCGCCGACATCAATGTAGGTGCCCTGTTGCACCCCTTTGAGGGCGCGCCACAGGATCACATCCTCGCAGTTCTGGGCGTAAGAGATCAGAGTCATGAGGCCCCTTGGAGTCCCCTTGGCCGTAACGGCTTTGGTGTGGCGGTGTGAGGCCCTACAATCGTTCAGGCCCAACCGTCGTGCAGGCCCAACAGTCGTGCAGGCCCGTCCCTCTTTCAAGCCCAGCCGTCTCTCAGGCCCGCCAATCGTCGT
>JAYTQA010000585.1:0-14935 GCA_043746955.1 bacterium
GTGATCTTCACCGCGCCCCGGTTCAGCCAGATGCCCGCGATATGCTCTTTCTTGCGGATCACCAGCTTGGTATCCGGCCCGGCCACGGTGATGATCACCTGCAACAATGGCCATTCCGGCGGCGGCGCATCGCGGATCGCGGCCCCATAGACCAAAATCGCCGTGCCATCGAAGTTGGTGGTGATCGACACCCCGGATTGGCTGACGCCGGAGACGATCTCTTCCGCTTTTGCCGGGTCCGCCGCCCGCGCTGGTAGGGCCAGCAGAGCCAGCAGAGCCAGCAGAGCCAGGGCCAGCAGCACCCGGATCATTTCGCCACCCGCGTCACCGAATAGAGTTCCCTTGGCGTCAGCACCAGATCAAACCCGATCTTCACCGCCACCACCAGCACCAGCAAGGACAGCAGGATCCGCAACTGTTCTGCCTTCAGCCTGACGCCGACCCGGGTTCCCACTTGCGCGCCAATCACCCCGCCAATGATCAGGATCAGCGCCAGCATCATATCCACGGTGTGGTGGGTCACCGCATGGATCAGCGTCGTATAGGCCGTCACGAACGTGATTTGAAACAAGGACGTGCCGACCACGACCCGGGTTGGCACACCGAGCAGGTAAATCATCGCAGGCACCATCACAAAGCCGCCGCCGACCCCCATGATGGCACTGAGAAATCCGACCGCCGCCCCGACCAATACGGGCGGAATGACCGAGATATAAAGCCCCGACGCCCGGAACTTCATCTTGAACGGCATGCCATGCACCCAGGAATGCACATGGGCGCGCCGGATTTGCGCTGTGCCGGTGCGCCGCAGGGCGTTGATGCTTTCGACCAGCATCATTGAACCGACCAGTCCTAAAAACAGCACGTAAGACAGTTGCACAAACACGTCGGTCTGCCCGAGGCGGTTCATCAAATCGAAAACCGCACCACCGACGGTCGACCCGCACAGCCCGCCCCCGGTCAAGACCGCCCCCATCCGCATATCCACCGCGCGCCGCTTGAACTGGGCGAGCACGCCGGAAATCGAGGACGCCACCACCTGATTGGCCCCGGTCGCCACCGCCACGCCGGGCGGCACCCCGATCAGCAGCAACAGCGGCGTGATCAGAAACCCGCCACCGACACCAAACATCCCCGACAAAAACCCCACCAGCCCGCCTAAGGCCAAAAGGACAAAGACGTTCACCGAAATCTCGGCGATGGGAAGGTAAAGCTGCATTGCGCCTGCGGGTTGGGCTGCTGGTTTCCTTCAGGCTTGCGCGGCTTTGGCGCCCGAGTCAAACCCTTCTGGCCAGGTCAGGCCCGACCCTTACAACACGTTCAGGTTTGGGGCCAAAAAAGCCTCAAAGGTCGCGCAATTCCTTGAGGAAATGCCGGATCACCCGCTCGAGTTTTGCCGCCCCCAAAGGCGCCATCGCCTTGGTGTGTTCGTGGCTGATCTTCTCATCCGACAGGCCCGCCGCCATGTTAGTGATGCACGATATCGCAGCCACTTTCAGCCCCAGAAACCGCGCGAGGATCACCTCCGGCACCGTCGACATCCCCACCGCATCGCCGCCCAGAATCCTGATGGCGCGAATTTCCGCCGGAGTTTCAAAGCTGGGGCCGGAGTACCAGGCATAAACCCCCTCCGGCAGCGCCACCCCAATGGCCTGCGCACTGGCCTGCAAAGCGCGCCGCAACCCCGGATCATGCGCGTCCTTCATCGGCACGAACCGCGCATCGGTCGGCTCGCCGATCAACGGGTTGAGCCCCGAAAAGTTGATATGATCCGACAGCAGCATCAGATCACCCGGCCGGATATCCTCCCGCATGCTGCCCGCCGCGTTGGTGGCAATCAGCGCCCCGGCGCCCAAGGCTTTCACTGTCTCCAAAGCCACCCGCATCGCCGCCGGATTGGCTTTTTCGTAATAATGCTCCCGCGCGCCCAGCACTGCGACCCTGACACCTGCCAGTTTTCCAACATGCAGGCTGGGGTTGTGGCCTGACACGCTGACCTGCGGAAACCCCGGCAGATCGGCATAAGGAATCGCCACGCCCTCGACCGCATGGGCCAGATGGCCCAATCCAGACCCGAGGATCAGCGCCAGCCGAACCGGTTCGGACCCGGCACGTTGCCGGATAATCTCAACGTTCCCCGAAGCGGTCGCTTCAACGTTCCCCGAAGCGGTCGCTTCAACGTTCTTTGACATAGGCCTCTCCTCCCGCACGCGGCGGGACCGCTTTGCCGCCAAAGCCGGCCAGAATGACCATGGTCAGAATGTAGGGCAGGGCTTGGGTGAACTGCACCGGAATGACCATAAACCCCAGATTGATGTTCTGGAACCGGATCGACACCGCGTCCAGAAACCCGAACAGCAGGCAGGAGTACAGCGCATGCCATGGCCGCCACTTGGCAAATATCAACGCGGCAAGTGCGATATACCCCCGCCCTGCCGTCATTTCGCGCAAAAAACCTGCCGAGAGCCCCATCGAGACATAGGCCCCCGCGAGCCCGCACAAAACGCCGGTGATGGCCACCGCCGCATAGCGCAGGCCGGTCACCGAAACCCCAGCCGTATCCACCGCCGCCGGGTTTTCACCGACCGCCCGCAGCCGCAGGCCAAAACGGGTGCGGTACAAGACCCACCAGGTCAGCGGCACCGTCGCCAGCGCCACATAGACCAACACCGAATGGCCAAGGATAAGGCTGACCCAAGCGTTGTCCGGCAGCCCCAGCAGGCGCATCAGCGGGGCATCGTCAAACCGCATTGGCCCGGTCAGCGGCGGCGATTGCCCGCCAAGCTTGAACCAGCTGGTCCCCAGAACCACCGTCAGCCCAGAGGCCAGAAAGTTGATCGCCACGCCCGAGATCAGTTGATTGCCCCGGAACGTGATGCTCGCCAACCCATGGATCGCCGCGAACAGCAGCGAGGCACCAATCCCCGCCAGCACGCCCAACCAGACGTTGCCGGTCGCATAAGACGCCGCAGCCGCAGCAAAGGCCGCGACCAGCATCTTGCCCTCCAGCCCGATGTCAAAAACCCCGGCCCGTTCGGAATAAAGCCCGGCAAGGCAGGCGAACAGCAAGGGGGTCGCCAGCCGGATCGTTGAATCCAAAATCTGCAAAAAGCTTGCTAAATCCATTACTTGGCCCCTTTCGCCAAGCCAAACACCCGCTCCAGCGGCCGTTGCACCATGTAGGGCAACGCCCCGGTGAACAAGATCACCAAGGCCTGCAACACGGTGATCACCTCCCGCGGGATCGAAGTGCCCAAGGCGAGTTGCGAGCCGCCCTCAAACAGAAACCCGAACAGGATCGAGGCCAGGACAATCCCGACCGGATGGTTGCGCCCCATCAGCGCCACCGCGATCCCGATGAAGCCGGCGCCTTCGACCGAATTCAGCAGCAACCGGTGCGCCTCGCCCTGCACCGCGTTGACCGCCATCATCCCCGACAGCCCGCCCGACAAGGCCAGTGCGTAAATTGTGATCTTCACCGGGTCGATCCCCGCGTAGACCGCCGCCCGCTCGCTTTTCCCAAAGGCGCGCATCGCATAGCCAAGCCTGGTGTGCCACATCAACACCCAGACTCCGACCGCTGCCGCCAACGCAATCAACAAACTGATATTGGCCGGGTTTTTGGTGGAAAACGGGATGCCCACCAGCCCCAGAATCTCGCCCAGTTTCGGCAGGTTCACCACGGCGGGAAACCGGGCCGAGGCCGGGTCCATGCTGCCCAAAGGCCGCAGCAAATTCACCAGCACATAGTTCATCAATGCATAGGCGATGAAGTTGAACATCATCGTGGTGATGACAATATGACTGCCGCGCTTGGCCTGCAAATACGCCGGAATGAACGCCCAGGCCGCGCCGAACAGCGCCGCCGCCGCAATCGACCCAAGCAAAGCCAGCGACCAATGTGGCCACGGGATCAGCAGGCAGGATAAAGCCACGCCAAGCCCGCCCAAAGTCGCCTGCCCCTCGCCGCCGATATTGAACAGGCTCGCCTGAAACGCAATTGATACAGCCAGCCCGGTGAACATGAAGTTGGTCGCGTAATACAGCGTATAGCCCCAGGCATAGGTCGATCCGAGCGAGCCCGTCACCATGATCCGCAACGCCTGCGCCGGATCCTGACCGATGCTCCAGATCAGCACGCCGCAAATCAGAAACGCGATGATCAGGCAGATCAGCGGCACCAGCACCACATCAGCCCAACGCGGCAGCTTGTCCATGTCAGGCGTCCTTTCCGGTGCCAGTCATCCCGGCCATCAGCATCCCCAGTTCCCGCTCATCGGTCACATCGGGGTCACGCTCGCCCATGATCCTGCCATCAAACATCACCAGAATCCGGTCCGACAGGCTCATGATCTCGTCAAGCTCAACCGACACCAGCAGCACCGCTTTGCCCGCATCCCGCAGCGCCACGATCTGCTTGTGAATGAACTCGATCGCCCCGATATCGACGCCCCGGGTCGGCTGGCCGATCAGCAAAAGGTCAGGGTTGCGCTCGATCTCACGTGCCACCACGATCTTTTGCTGGTTGCCGCCCGAGAACGACTTCGCCGGCAGATAACAATTCGGTGGCCGCACATCGAAGGTCGCCAACTTTGCCTCGGTGTCACGTCGCAGGGCGCTGTTGTCCATCAGACAGGCGTTCAGCTGATACTCCGGCGCGTTGTGATAGCCGAAGGCTACGTTCTCCCACGCGGTAAAATCCATGATCAGGCCCAAAGCCTGCCGATCTTCCGGCACATGGGCAATCCCCGCCGCCCGCCGGGTCTGGCCGTTGGCCTTGTGGCCCTTCAAGGCCAAATCCACCCGGTTCATCGAAATCCGCCCGGTGGCGGCCGCAATCCCGCCCAAAGCCTGCAACAGTTCCGACTGCCCGTTGCCCGCAACCCCAGCGATGCCCAGAATTTCCCCGGCGCGGATCGAAAAGCTCACGCCTTTCAGTCGTTCCACCCCATCGGTGCGCACCGAAAGGTTCTCGACCTCCAGCACCACGCGCCCAGGATTGGCGCGGCCCTTTTCGACCTCCAGCAAGACTTTGCGGCCCACCATCAGTTCGGCCAAAGCCTCTGGCGAGGTTTCACCGGTCTTGACCGTGGCCACCATCGTGCCGCGCCGCATCACCGATACGTTGTCGGTCGTCTCCATGATCTCGCGCAGCTTGTGGGTGATCAGGATCACCGTCTTGCCCTGATCGCGTAACCCCCGCAGAATGCGGAACAAATGGTCGGCCTCCTCCGGGGTCAAAACCCCGGTCGGCTCATCCAAAATCAGAATTTCCGCCTGCCGGTACAAAGCCTTCAAAATCTCGACCCGCTGCTGATGCCCGACCGACAAATCCTCGATCAGCGCATCCGGGCGGACGTCCAGATCATATTCCCGGCTCAACGCCTCCAACTCAGCCCGCGCGCGCACCAATGAGGATGTGAGCATCGGACCATCCTCGGCCCCCAGGATCACATTCTCCAGCACGGTGAAATTCTGCACCAGCTTGAAGTGCTGAAACACCATGCCGATGCCCGCGCGAATGGCACTTTGGCTGTCGGGAATCGGAGTCAGCTGACCGTTGATGAAGACCTCACCCGCATCAGCCTTGTAGAACCCATAGAGGATCGACATCAGCGTCGACTTGCCTGCGCCATTCTCGCCGATGATGCCGTGGATCGTGCCGCGCTGGACCGCGATGTTGATGTCACGGTTGGCATGCACCGGGCCGAAGGATTTGGAGATGCCCTTCAGTTCAATCGCATAGGGGGCGGCAGTTGCCTGCCGCCCCCCAATTGCATCCAAAGCCATCAGAACGTGCCGGCCGGGCAGGTGTTGTCTGACATGTAGTCGTGGACCTTCAACTCGCCCGACTTGATCTTGTCGCCCGCAGCCTTGACCGCCGCCGCCATCTCCGGCGTCACCAGCTTGGCGTTGTCGGCATCCATCGCCACATCCACGCCACCGGCCTTGAGGTCCATGACATTGACGCCGGGTTTGAGGTTGGCACCCTCTTTGAACGCCTCATAGACCGCGTTGTCGACCCGCTTGACCATCGAGGTCAGAACCTGGCCGGGGTGCAGATAGTTCTGGTTGCTGTCCACCCCAATCGACAGGATCTTCATATCCGCCGCCGCTTGCAAGACACCGACGCCGGTACCGCCCGCCGCCGCATAGATCACGTCAGCCTTTTGCGCCTGTTGTGACTTGGCAATCTCTGCGCCCTTGACCGGGTTGTTCCAGGCCGAGCCATCGGTGCCGGTCATGTTCAGGATCACGGTCGCATCGGGTTTGACCGACTTGACGCCCTGCGCATAGCCGCAACCAAAGCGGCGGATCAACGGAATGTCCATCCCGCCGATAAAGCCGACAACCCCGGTTTTCGACGCCATCGCAGCCATCACACCGGCAAGGTAAGACCCCTGATCCTCGGTGAACACCACCGATTTCACGTTCGGCTGATCGACCACCATGTCGATGATGGCAAACTTGGTTTTCGGATAATCCGGCGCCACCGTGTTCAGCACGTCGCCAAAGGCAAAGCCGGTCATCACGATCGGGTTGGCGCCAGCCTCAGCCAGCTGGCGCAACGCCTGTTCGCGCTGCGCTTCGTTCTGCATTTCCAGTTCTTTGAAGGTGCCGCCGGTTTCCTTGGCCCACTTCTGCGCGCCACCGAAGGCCGCTTCGTTGAAGCTTTTGTCGTGCTTGCCGCCGACGTCGTAGATAATCGCAGGTTCAGCCAAGGCCGCAACAGCGCTCAGGGCCAACACGGCCGTGGCACCGGCCAGGCGTTTCATCAGGGTCATATCCGTCTCCCAACTTGTCAAAATATGCGCCACCCGGTCGAGAGCCAGACTCACGGCGCCTCGGGGCAGATCGTCGCTGATTTAGGGCGGATCGGGTGCAAGCGGTCAACAGGAATCTGCGGGGGCCCGGCGCAATGTTTGATCACTTGGTCAGGGTGTCGGCTGCGATACCCGCTAAACCGGGCGTTGCATGACGATGGCGTTGATCAGAGAGCCATCCGGGCGGTGATAATAGCCGCGCCGCCGCCCGGTTTGAGCAAAACCCGCGCTGGCGTAAAGCCTCAGCGCCGTGTCATTGTCCGCAGCCACCTCCAGAAACGCGACCGCAGCCCCCCGCGCGCGCGCCTCCCCCAGAAACCGCGCCATCAGGCTCGCCCCCACGCCCTGTCTGCGCGCCGCAGGGTCCACGGCGACAGTCAGCACCTCCGCCTCGCCCGCCACCACCCGGCCGAGCAGAAACCCCAACGGCTCCTCCAGCACAAAGCAAAGCGGGCTGGCGAGCAGATCAACAATCTCCGCTTCCGACCAGGACCGGGGCGTGACAAAACTCACCCGATGCAGCCGCGCCATCTCTGCCGGGGTCATCTCCACCGCCATTTTCTGTCGCCAAATATCCCCGCCGGAGGCGCACATGTCCGCAATCGTTCCCGCCCGACCCTCACGGCAAAATCACCGGAGGCGGGTCGGAGGGTGGCGAGGCGTCCGCGCCGCGCAGGTAAAACGGGGCAGGGCGGGGCGACGTTGCCCGCCGCGATAAGGCAATCCGCGCCATCGCCACGGTCAGCGGATAGGCCGGTTCGCCAACTTGGCCGCCACACAGGGCCGCCACCTCATCCGCCCGATGCCCGATGCAAACCGCCCCCGCCGCACCCTCAGGTAAACTGTCCAACCTACATTGCACCGCCACCCCACCGTCAAACACCTGCGCATAAACCGCCCCACGCCGGGCATCGAGCGTCACCAGCCGCACCCCCGCCGTACCGTAAACCAAAGCCTCCAGCGAGGTCACCCCGACCGCCGGAATCCCCAAGCCCAACGCGAGCCCCCGCGCCGCCGCCACGGAAATCCTGACCCCGGTGAAATTCCCCGGCCCGGTGCCCACCCCGATGCACGTCAGGTCACGCCAGCCGATCCCCGCCTCGACCAGCATCGCTTCCAGCATCGGCATCAGGCGTTCGGCTTGGCCCTTTTCCATCGGTTCATGGCGCAGGCGCATTACCCGGTCGCCCGATAGCAAAGCGGCGGCACAATGTGCCGCCGCTGTGTCGAACGCCAGAACCCAAGTCTCAGGCGGCAACCGGGCGGACCTCGGTCACTTCCGGGATATAGTGCCGCAGCAGGTTCTCGATCCCCATTTTGAGGGTCAGCGTGGACGACGGGCACCCCGCGCAAGCCCCCTTCATGTGCAGATAGACCACGCCCCGGTCAAAGCCGTGGAAGGTGATGTCGCCGCCGTCCTGTGCTACCGCAGGCCGCACGCGCGTGTCCAGCAACTCTTTGATCTGGTTTATGATATCGCCGTCTGGTCCGTCAGTTGCGACATGCGCCGCCGCCTGCTCGCCCTCGATGACCAAAGCACCAGACTGATAATGCTCCATGATCGCGCCCAAAATCGCCGGCTTGATATGCTGCCAATCGACCGCTTCCGCCTTGGTCACGGTGACAAAATCGGTGCCAAAGAACACCCCCGTCACCCCCGGCACCGCGAAAATCCGGCTGGCAAGCGGCGATTTCCCCGCCGTGTCGGCTGATGGAAAATCCGCCGTCCCAGTCTCCAGCACCGCCAATCCAGGCAGGAATTTGAGCGTGGCAGGGTTCGGCGTGGATTCGGTCTGAATGAACATGGCATAACTCCCGACTATTCCTGTCGGATATGCGCCTCGGGGGCGGCAGAGTCAAGGTTGGAATGGTTCTAGAGTAGTCCTAACTCCGTCAAATAGATGCCCGCACCTTCGGGCCAAAATCGCTGGTCAACGCCAAACCTGAAGCGGCGTCTCCGTTTATGAAACCCTAACAAAAAACATAATATTGCTTAAAATCAACCCCCTACCAAAGACTTCACGCATGAAATCCTCACGTGATACTCTCCAGCTTCTCCTTGCTCATATCGCCCGGCACGATCGTGATCGGGATCGGCAGGGTTCCCGCACTTCGGGTCAACAGCGTCACCAGCGGACCCGGCCCGGATTTGTCGTGGCTCGCCCCGAGCACCAGGATCCCCACGTCCGGGTCGTCGCGCACCTGTGCCAGAATCTCGGCCACCGGATCGCCCTCGCGGATCACCAGTTCGGGGTTGACGCCCTGCCGGTCGCGCATCCATTTGGCGAACACCTCGAAATGGGCCTCGATCCGCTCGCGCGCTTCGGCCCGCATCAGATCCGCTACCCCCATGAAATGCTGGAACTCTTCGGGCGAGATGATCGAGAGGATCTGCACCCCACCGCCAGTATGTGCTGCCCGCATCGCGGCAAACCGCATCGCGTTCAGGCATTCGCGGGTATCATCCAGCACGACCAGAAACTTGCGCATGGCGGTACTCCTTCGCGGCCCTTATCGCCTATGGCCCCCCCTCAAGACAAGCTTCGCCCTATTTCATCTGTCCCTAAATATCCCGGGTGAGCCATTTGCCCGCAGGGCTACGAAATGGCGCAAGGGGGGCTGGCCCCCGCTTTAAAGCCGGGTGCCAGCGGCCCAATCCAGATACAAGCCCCGCACCCGTTCCGTCATCGGCCGCTGCGGGTACAAAACTCCGTCAAACTCCGCCACCGCCGTCACCTTGGCGAAATTGCCGGACAGAAAGATTTCATCGGCCTGCAGCGCATCATCAAATCTCAGCACGGTTTCCACCACCTCCACCCCATCCGACCGCAAATTCGCAATGTGGCGCGCGCGCGTGATGCCGCTCAGGAATGTGCCGTTCGGCACCGGCGTGAACACGACGCCATCCCGCACCAGAAACACGTTCGCCGTCGCACTCTCCGCCAAATTCCCCAAAGCATCCGCCACCAAGGCATTGCCAAAGCCCTTGGCCTTCGCCTCGGCCAGCATCCGCGCGTTGTTGGGGTAAAGGCAGCCCGCCTTGGCATTGCAGACGCTGTCTTCCAAAACCGGCCTGCGAAACCGGGTGCGGGTCAGGGTGGTGGCATAGCTCGCGGCGGGCATCGCGACCTCCTCCAGGGCAATAGCAAAGCTGGTCGCTCCAGGCTCGGGCGTCACGCCCAGGTCAGAGCCATGCAGGGCCCAATACATCGGCCGGATATAAACCGCGCGGCCCGGCGCGAAATCGGCCAAGCCCTCGCGGATGATCGCCAGCATATCCACTGCCGCGCAGGTCGGTGTGATCATCAGCGCCTCTGCCGACCGGTTGACCCGCGCGCAGTGGCGGTCAAGGTCCGGCACCAACCCGTCAAACCGCCGGGCGCCGTCAAACACCGAAGAGCCTTGCCAGATGCCGTGATCGCTGGCCTTCATCACCGCCAGATCGCCGTCATGCCAGCGGCCCTCCCAAAAGGTCCGGATCGCGCCGCTTTGCGTGGTGATGGTCATGGTGGCCCCCCAATTCTGCGCCAGTTAACCCGGCCCGCCCGCGCAGCGAAAGCGCCCCATAGCCCCAACCAGCGGAAGCCCGCCGGTACGTGTTGCCAGATCGGCGGGAAAAAAGCGCCCCTGACCTTGGGGAAGGTCCAGGGGCGCAGCCCGGATCGTGGTCAGCCCAGCTGCGGGGACAGTCGCGGGCATCCGGGGGGGGAAGGCAGTTCGCCTTCTGCATCCCACTATCACGGCCGATTGAATCGATTGCGTGACAGGTTGGCAGATTGCAGGCGAAACGTCGCACGCCAAGTGCTAAGCTCGTGCCCGGCTCAGCTTGACAATTGCCCGAACTTCCGCGAAACACGCCACGCGGATGGGGCAATAGCTCAGTTGGGAGAGCGTATCGTTCGCAATGATAAGGTCAGGGGTTCGATCCCCCTTTGCTCCACCACCTTCCTCCCACAACGCTATGAATTTACTGAAAAATAATCTTCTGATGGAAATCTTTTCCCCCAAAAATTCCCCTTTTTTTTCTGGATGCCCCTAAGAGGCTCCTGCATCTTGCATGAAAAAACGTCATCAGTGCCCGCACCGATAGGCGGAACCAGTGTAGGAAACATCTCCCATGAACCAATCATTTGACCCATTGGTCAAAACAAAGGCATTGCCTCCTGCGGCTGCGACGGCGTTCCGAAGCCCATTTTCGCCGATCGTCCTGACTATCGTTTCGTTCTTTCCGATAGCCGTGACATGGCTTGAATATTGAACGACTTGAATAAACTGGCAAGCCTTCGCTTCGTTCATACCTATCTGCTGAACTTGCGAAGCTGCTGGCGGCAATGGATCAATCGTAGCGCACCCGCCCAAAATCGCGATAGGCACTAGAGTCAGCAATGCGCGCATGACTAACACTCCGTTGAAGCGAATCACAGGCTCTTAGAGCGCCTGTTTATAAAGGCTCGCCCCATTGGTCGGATGTGGCAAGCCGCAATTGAGGAATAAACTTGTGCCGTTGACGCGCTGCTCGCTTCCTGCATCCATCCGAGCAAAAGACTGCATCCACCCGGCGAAACAATGGAACCGGGCCACTGCACCAAGCGCAACGCCAGCCGTCCCTTGCCAGTGCCCTAAGTATCCGCTTGGCGCGGTCGATCCGGTGGCGGTTTGCGATAGCGCAGTTTGGCATGCGGGACTTTGATTTTCCTGTTTTATTTCGGCTGGATACGGGCGGAAATTTCCCGGTCCGCAAGCGCATCGCGCAACCAGTCGGCATCCGATCCCCGGTCGGCCAGCGCCTCCGCTTCACATCGGTCCAAGACATCACGGAAGAGCGGCTTTTTGACCAGGCTGGCCGTCGTCCGGTTCGCTTTGAAGGGGGGGCGCCGATCATGATTTCGTCCGTCTCCCTGCCAACTTTCGCAAGCGCGCCGAAACTTCGGCCGAACCGCCCATCGCACTCCAGCGGAGGAAGCGGTGGTAGATTGTCTCGTGCGGCCCGCAGCTTGCGGGCACATCCCGCCAGATCAGCCGGTTGCGAATGCCAAAGACAATCCGGCTCAGAACCCGCCCGTCATCGCCCCGCGGCCGGCTATGCGACAGCCGAAACAACCGCGATATCCGCCCATCTGGGATTAGGTCACCAAGAGCGCCCCGACCCTGCAAGCACCCCCATGGCTGCACCCGGTGAATCCGTGAAAACCAAGTCCGGCAAGGTAAATTGGCGGGCCGGAGGCTAAAGGACCTGCTGCCTACAGAGCCTGATGTAATGCACCCAACTGGTTTTTGACCTATACTACTTGCTTGACACTGATGGTGCCGTTTATGTCCGATTCCACCGACTTTGTTCGTGATTGGCCCGGGAAGTCTCCGCTTGAGGCCGGGGGCATTTCGCATCCGGCTGTCTATCACATGCTGGATGTGGCAGCCGTGGCCGAACGCCTTATCGCGCGCTTCGCTCTGCGGCCACCCCTGCGCGACGCGCTGGTTTTTCTGACGGCGGTGCATGATCTGGGCAAGGTCAATGCGGCGTTTCGGTCCATGCTGCGGGATGGGGTGCCCCAGGGTCAAGGGCGGCATTGGGAGGTTACGGAAGCTTACCTTTGTCACTTCGATAAAGTCTTGGGCGAAAAGCTGGGGTCGCGCGATACCCGCCGCAAGCAGCTCCATGCTGCGACGGCCGGGCATCATGGGCGGCCTCCAAACCGGGACGAACGCGGCTTTCAAAGCATGTTGAACGCCGCCAGTCCGGCAGGGATCGCCGACGCCGGGGCGGTGCTTGCCACGTTCCTGATGCTGTGGCCTGACGCATCGCTGGAGGGGCTGTCTTCGCTGGAGCATGCGAAAGCGTTGAGCTGGTGGCTGCCGGGTCTTGTGTCGGCGGCGGACTGGATCGGCTCGAACCCGATCTGGTTTCCCGCGCATGCGCCAGACCTGACGGTTCCGGCCTATCTTGACCACACAAGGCGATTGGCGGTGGCGGCGCTCCGGGAGGCCGGGCTGGACAGTCCGGCAGTCGGCGCGGGCCAACTGTTCGACTTCACCCTGCGCCCGATGCAGTCTGCCTGCGGCGAAATCGCCTTGCCCTGCGGCCCCACATTGGCGGTGATCGAGGATGAGACCGGGGCGGGCAAGACCGAGGCTGCGCTGATACTGGCACAGCGCATGATGCAGGCGGGCAAGGGCCGCGGGTTGTTCTTTGCCTTGCCGACGATGGCCACCGCGGATGCGATGTTTGCCCGCGCCGCGGACGCGGTGGGCAAGATGTTCGCCGGCAGACCCTCGGTCACGTTGGCGCATGGTCGCAGCGGCTTGTCCGAAGGGTTCCGCGATTTGTCCGAACGTCCGGTCGCGGGCGATGATATCGTCTGCTCCCCTTGGCTGGCTGACAATCGCAGACGCGCGCTGCTGGCGGATGTCGGCGTCGGCACGATTGACCAAGCCCTGCTGGCGGTGCTGCCGACCAAATTCGCCACTTTGCGGCACTTTGGCCTGTCGTCGAAAATCCTGATCGTGGACGAGGTGCATGAACTGGGCGAGCCGTATGTGGCCGTAGTACTCGAACAGCTTTTGCGGGCGCACCGGATGGCGGGCGGGTCGGCGATTCTACTGACCGCAACCCTGCCGTTGAACTTGCGGCGCAAGTTGATCGAGGTCTATGCGCCGGGTCAGGCCGAGGCTGACCCCGCCTATCCCGCCCTGACGATCGCCGGCGGTGCGGCGCGGCGCGACCTGCCGACCGGGACCGGGCCACGGGGGCCAGTGAAGGTCGAACGGCTGGGTTCGGCGGCGGCGGCAGTGACGCTGCTGGCGGCGATGTCTGCCAAGGGGGCCGCGTGTGTCTGGGTGCGCAATGCCGTGGATGATGCGATTGCAGGCGTCGAAGCGTTGCGGGCGGCCGGGGTGGACGCTGATCTGTTCCATGCGCGTTTTGCCCTGTGCGACCGCAAGCGGATCGAAGGCGCGGTCTTGGGGCGGTTCGGCAAGACCGGGCAGGGGCGCCACCGGGTTCTGGTGGCGACGCAGGTGATCCAGGCCTCGCTGGATCTGGATTTCGACGTGATGGTGTCTGACCTTGCGCCGATGGCCGACCTTGTCCAGCGGGCGGGGCGGCTCTGGCGGCATATGGACCTTCGGCCTTCTGCGGCCCGCCCGGTACCGGCGCCGGTGCTGCATGTCGTCTCGCCCGACCCGTTGGTGGTCGAGGATGGCCACTGGCTGAACCGCGTGCTGGACGCCGGGGCCTTTGTCTACCCGCACGACCTGCAATGGCGCACGGCGGAGCGGCTGTTTGCCGTAGGGCAGATCGTGGCACCAGCCGGTTTACGGGCTTTGATCGAGGCGGTGCACGGCGAGGGTTTGCCCCCGGTGCCTGAGGTGTTGCAGAAGGCCCAGAACGCGCATCTGGGCGAAGGGTTCGCTAAGGAGGCGCAGGGCTGGCAGAACTGCGTCAAGCTGGAGGATGGCTACCGGATGGGGGGCGGTGCGGCGGAGGATGCCGAATATCCGACCCGGCTGGGGCAACCGCAAAAGGTGCTGGTGCTGGCCCGGCGTTTTGGCGAGCGGCTGGCGCCTTGGGCGAAAGGGGCGGACGGCTGGGCGTTGTCCGAGGTGATGGCTTCGCTGCGCAAACTGGCGGCGCTGCCGCTGCCGGATCAGACCTCACCAGAGGTGCAGGCGGTCCGGGCGGATTGGCCGAAGTGGCAACAGGCGGTGGTCTGCGTGGTGGGCGAGGGCGGGCTGATCTGTGAGGGGTTGAAATATGATCCGGATCGGGGATTGATCTTTGGATCCACTTAGCCAAGCCCAATAGTTGTTTACAGGTCATACAACCTGAGGCATAGTTGCGTCATTGATGGTGTGAGTGGTGGTTGTCGTGCCGCTAAATCTCGTTTCCGATCCGTGGATCCCGGTCATCGACGGCCACGGTCAACGCCGGATTATCGCCCCCTGGCAAGTCGCCGATGCCGACCTGCTGCGCCCCGACTGGCCAAGGGCGGACCTCAACATTGCTTGTCTGGAACTGCTGATCGGGCTGGTGTTTCTGGCTGACCCTCCCCGTGACGTTGAAGACTGGCAGGATCGTCAGGCTCCCGATCCCGACAGACTGCGCGACCGGCTTG
>JAYTQA010000586.1:0-14932 GCA_043746955.1 bacterium
TCAGGCGAATACGGCTTCTTTGCCGAAATGCTTGGTTAGCATGTAATAGACCACCGCGCGAAATTTGGACCGTTCGGAACGGCCGTAAGTGTCCAGCACCGCGCCGATCGCTTCATCCAGCTTGGGCGTATCGGTCAGGCCCAGTTTCTTGATGAGGAAGTTCTTCTTGACGGTCTCAATCTCTCCGGCGTCGCTGCTAGCGACCGTGGACGCGTCACGATCATAGATCGACGGACCGCAGCCGATGGTGACCTTGGTCAGAAGGTCCATGTCCGGGTTCATCTTGCACTTGGTCTTGAGGTCTTCGGCATATTTCGCAATCAGTTCGTCGCGCTTACCCATGTCTCACCCTTTTTTCTAATGGTCCCCCCCAACGCCTGGCTGTGAAGCGCTGGATGCTGGCGCACCATAGGCCTGTCGGGTTTGGGCACAAAGGGAATATTTTCGGCGGGGTCCGGGTTGGGCAAACTGGCGCACGAAAAGGAAAAAGCCCGTCGGTCGGGACGGGCTTTTCCTAGCAGTGTCCGCCTGACTAATAGCGGTAGTGCTGGCTTTTGAACGGGCCTTCAACCTTGACGCCGATGTAGGCTGCCTGATCGGGCTTGAGTTCGGTCAGCTTCACGCCGATTTTCTTCAGATGCAGGCGGGCGACTTTTTCGTCGAGTTCCTTCGGCAGGATGTAAACCCCGGGGGCGTAATCTTTTGCCTTGGTCCAAAGCTCGAGCTGGGCCAGGACCTGGTTGGTGAACGACGCGCTCATCACGAAAGACGGATGACCTGTGGCATTACCGAGGTTCAACAGACGGCCTTCCGACAACAGGATGATCCGGTGCCCATTGGGCATCTCGATCATATCCACCTGTTCCTTGATGTTAGTCCATTTGTGGTTACGCAGGGCCGCGACCTGAATCTCATTGTCAAAGTGGCCGATGTTGCCGACGATCGCCATGTCCTTCATCGCGCGGATGTGTTCGATGCGGATCACGTCCTTGTTGCCGGTGGTGGTGATGAAGATGTCGGCCGAGGCGACCTCATCCTCCAGCAGCGTGACCTCATAGCCATCCATCGCGGCTTGCAACGCGCAGATCGGGTCGACTTCGGTGACCTTTACCCGGGCACCCGCGCCGCGCAGCGAGGCAGCGGAGCCTTTGCCCACGTCGCCATAGCCGCAGACCACGGCAACCTTGCCAGCCATCATCGTGTCAGTGGCACGCCGGATGCCATCGACCAGCGATTCCTTGCAGCCGTATTTGTTATCAAATTTTGACTTGGTGACCGAATCGTTCACGTTGATCGCCGGGAAGGGCAGTTGGCCCTTTTTGTGCAACTCGTACAGCCGATGCACACCGGTAGTAGTCTCTTCCGACACGCCTCGAATGTCGGCGCGTTGTTTGGTGAACCAGCCGGGTGACAGCTTCAGGCGTTTTTTGATCTGGTTGTAAAGACAAACTTCCTCATCCGAGGTCGGCACTTCGATAATGTCGGTTTCCCCAGCCTCAACGCGCGCCCCAAGCAGGATATACAGCGTTGCGTCGCCGCCATCGTCAAGGATCATGTTGCAGGTGCCGCCGACACCGCCAAACTGGAAGATACGGTCGGTGTAATCCCAGTACTCCTCCAGCGTTTCGCCTTTGACGGCGAACACCGGCGTACCCGATTCGGCAATCGCAGCCGCCGCGTGATCTTGGGTCGAGAAAATGTTGCAGGACGCCCAACGGACATCGGCACCCAGCGCTTTCAGCGTTTCAATCAGCACGCCGGTCTGGATCGTCATATGCAAAGACCCGGAAATCCGCGCACCTTTCAGCGGCTGGCTGGCGCCAAACTCCTCCCGGCAGGCCATCAGGCCCGGCATTTCGGTTTCCGCGATGGTCAACTCCTTGCGGCCAAACGCGGCGAGGGCGATATCTTTGACGATGTAGTCCGCTGTCATGCGGTGCACTCCTTGATCGATGGGTTGCGGGGCAGATAGCATTGTGATGACCATTCGACAACTCGTGGGTTAAGCAATGAAGCAAACTCGGGCGTGGCAGCGCATGTTATCCGGGCGCAGGCTGGACCTGCTGGACCCGTCCGCCGTGGATATCGAGATTGAGGATATCGCCCACGGGTTGGCATTTGTGGCCCGCTGGAATGGCCAGACGCGGGGGGATTGGCCCTATTCGGTCGCCGAACATTCGCTGCTGGTCGAAGAAATCTATACGCGGCAAGGCGGGGTCGACGCACGCTGGCAGCTGGCGGCCTTGCTGCACGATGCGCCGGAATATGTAATTGGCGACATGATCAGCCCGGTGAAATCGGCGGTCGGGCCGGGGTATGGCGAGTTGGATGCGCGACTGACGGCAGCGGTTCACATCCGCTTTGGCTTGCCTGCCGCTTTGCCGGTACGGGTGAAGCAGGCGATCAAGCTGGCAGACAAGGTGTCAGCCTGGCTGGAGGCGGTGCAGATTGCGGGGTTTTCGGAAAGTGAGGCCGATAAATTCTTTGGCCGTCCGAGGGATGAAATCTTGTGGGGACTGGAGATAAAGCTGCGCCCGCCCGCTATTGTGCGGGCGGACTATATGGCGCGACACAAGGCTTTGCTGGCGGGCATATAGCTTACCAATTCAGGTCGCGCCGGGTGTTGAACCTGCGGCCGGTTACATCCAGCCCCTGCATGCGCGCCGAGATGAAACGGTCGTTCCAGTCGGCGTCGGGGTGGCGGCTGTGACGCTTGGCCAGCGGGTTCTGCCCGGTGGCGATCAACAGGGCATCTGCAAGAATGCTTAACATGGCTTGTTCCTTTCTTGGCTTCGTCATAGCCTGTTTATAGCTGAAACTGCGGGAAACCGTGAGTCAGGGAATCTTTTTTGGTGTTAGCCTGGCTATCATATGGCGATTGACTGGCGCAGCTTCCCGTCGCTGACCTCGCTGCGGGCATTCGAGGCGGCTGCGCGGCATCAGAGCTTTTCGCTGGCGGCACGCGAGTTGAACGTCACCCACGCCGCCGTGGCGCAGCAGGTCAGGGGGCTGGAGGATCATCTGGGGCGCGAATTGATCTACCGTGCCGGTCGCGGCATGGCGCTGACGGCAGAGGGTGCCAAACTGGCGCAAGCGCTTTCTGATGGCTTTCGCGGCATTGCCCAAGGGCTGGACGAAGTGAAGGCCGCCGCACCTGGTGCACCGCTGCGGGTGACGCTGACCCCGGCCTTTGCAGCGCAATGGCTCATGCCACGGTTGGGGGGGTTCTGGAAGGCCCACCCGGAAATTGAAATCTCGTTGAACCCGGAAAAACGCGTGGTAGATTTGCGGCGCGACGGCATTGACATTGGCCTGCGCTTTGGCAATGGCAAATGGCTGGCGCTAGATGTGGAGTTTCTGACTGCGGCCGATTACGTGATCGTCGCGGCTCCGTCATTGCTGAACGGCAAGCACAATCTTTCCGCTGCAGAGCTTTCCGCCATGCCGTGGGTGATTGAACAGGATTGGCCAGAGGCGCTGACCTGGCTGAAAGGCTTCGGCCTGAAACCTGATGCGATGAACATCGCCTATATGCCCACCGAAGAGCTTGCGTTGTCTGCGGCTCGTCAAGGTTACGGCCTGCATGTCGAGGCAGAAGCCTTGGTGGAACAGGATGTGGATTCGGGGGCACTGACGGTTGTCGGCCGTATCGAAGATCAAAGTCTCGCCTATTACATGGTTACCCGACCCGGGCCCAAGCGGCTGGAATTGAAGATCTTCATGAAATGGCTAAAGGCCGCCTTGTAGGGCGGCCCTCGTCCAGACATGCAGATGGTTCAGACTGCCAATTCGTCGGGATGTTTGCCCGACGCCAAAGCCCCGATGAACCAGCGCGGCTTGCGGCCACGGCCAGACCATGTGTCGGATTTGTTGGCGGGATTGGCATATTTTGCCGTCGCAGGCGCACGACGCCGCACGACCGATGCGCCAGTCAGCTCTTCCCAGGTAAAACCCTTGGCGCGGGCGATTTCCTGAAGTTCAGCAAGCGTCTCTTTTTTCTTGCGGTCTTCAAAGCCAGATATTGCTTTTCCGACCTGCGATTGAAGCTCTTTCAACTCTTTAAGTGACAGGGTGTTCAGATTTTCCATGGGCTTGGTCCTTTTTTCTATCCCTACACTCAATAACGGTGACGCCGTGAAAAACGCAAGCGCTGTCATTTCCGCCAAGACTCGGCTTGGCTGAATTACGCTGAAACGGCCGGTGGTATTCCTGAGCCACCGGGTTTGCCGACTGACAACTAACTGGCTTTCAGAAAACAGGCCGTCGTGTCCGCTACAGCCTCGGCAGTTGCGTCACGCTGAAAGACGTCGGCAAATCCGGTCTTGGGCAGCATCAAATAGGTCATCGTCGTATGGTCAACCGTATAGCCCGGTTCCCGCTTGGCCGGCAGTTGGTAATAGACCTTATAGGCTTTGGCTGCGGCGGCAACCTGATCTTCTGAACCCGTCAATGCCGTCAGACCGTCGAAGTTGGTGGCATAGTCCGCCAAAACTGCTGGCGTGTCGCGTGTTGGGTCAACCGAGATGAAAACCGGCGTCACCGCCGCCCCTTGTTTGGCCAGAATGCCCGCAGCCGCTGCATTGCGCGCATTGTCGAGCGGGCAGACATCCGGGCAAGAGGCGTAGCCGAAATAGACCAACGCGGGCTTATCAAGGACCTGCGCATCGGTGACCACGCGGCTTGCGGTGTCCAGCAAACTGAAGGGCCCGCCGATCTGACCGCCCGCCACAATGTGGCTGCGGCAAGCCGCGAACCCGTCCGTGCTTTGGTGCCGGATCACCTTGTAGATCAAAGGTGACCCGACCAGGGCCGCGAGCGCAATCACCCCGGCGGTGGCGTAAAACCTGGACACGGGCGCCTCCTTCGCGGTCGGGCAAAAGTCCGAACCTTGGGTGTCAATATCAATCCTGCCCGTCCCGCGCGAGGGGTGGATTTTCACGTCTCACACGATTGTGCGACCATCGGGGTGGTCCGGGTCTTCGGCGTTAACCGTGGACCGAAAACAATCGCTTCTTATCTAAAAGCTTAACCTTTCGTTAACCTGCTCACCTTTAGGTTGATCTGTCGAATCGGGATTGGTGTCATGCAGCTCAACTGGATCTTAGAACTCGATCTGATGTTGATGGCGCTGGCCGCTGCCGGGATCGCCTTGGCGGTGACGGTCTATTTCGAACGGAGCGCCAAGCGCGCGCCGGTCACGATTTTTGCTGAAGATACGTCCGCCACGGTTTATATGTTTGACGGCGAGGTGCTGATCGACAGCACCCCCTCGGCCCGCGCCCTTTTGGCCGCGAGTCAGGTTCAGGGGTCGGCTTGGACCAAGTTGATGACCTATCTAGGCCCGCATTTCGCTGATCTTGAGGCCAAGATTTTGCGCCTGCCGTTTGAGGGTGCCTTGACCCTCGCCTCAGCCCCGCCGGGTGGCAACCCTTTGCTGTTGCAGGCCGAACAGCGTGGCGGGCTGATCCGTCTGGTCCTGGCCGACCCCAGCCGGGACGCGCAGTCTGGCGGCCAAGACCTGATGGCGCAGCGGGCCATCCAGGAGGAGTTGGACCTGTTGCGCGATACCGTCGCACGCGCGCCGGTTCTGATGTGGCGCGAACGCAGCAACGGCGACATCGTCTGGGCCAACGCCGCCTACATGCTGCGCGCGACCGAGGTGCTGGACAGCGGGCAAGATCTGACCTGGCCCCTGCCGCGCCTGTTCGAACGGCTGGCGAGTGCACAAGGTGTCGCAGGCCAACGCCAAAAGCTGACACCGAAAGAGGGTAAGGCCGTCTGGTATGAGCTTTCCGGTTTTGCCGAGGACGACGACCGGCTGATCTTTGCGACCGCCGCCGATTCGGCCGTGAACGCCGAAATTTCTTTGCGGGACTTCATGCTGACCCTGACCAAGACTTTTGCGCACTTGCACGTTGGCCTTGCCATCTTTGACAAGCAGCGCCAGTTGATGCTGTTCAACCCCGCATTGATGGACCTGACCGGTCTGCCGGCTGATTTTCTGTCGATGCGCCCCTCGCTTTTGTCGGTGCTGGACGGGATGCGCGACCGCAACATGATTCCCGAACCGAAAGACTACCGCGACTGGCGCCGGCAGCTGATCGAGATGGAGCGGGCGGCCGCGTCCGGCCTGTACGAAGAAACCTGGAGCCTGCCGGGCGGCCAGACCTACCGCGTGATTGGCCGCCCGCATCCGAACGGCGCTTTGGCCCTGATGATCGAGGATATATCCGGCGAAATGCTGCGCACCCGCCGCTTCCGCGCCGACCTTGAATTGAGCCAATCGGTGATTGATGAGGTGGACGAGGCGATTGCGGTATTCTCGCCCGCAGGCCAGCTGGTGATCTCCAACTCCGGCTATGCGCGGCTGTGGGGTGGTGACCCGCCGGCCAATCTGATCGACGAAACCTTGCGGTCGCTGTCACGCCGGTGGCGGGCGCAATGTTCGCCGAGTTCGGTCTGGGCGGATCTGGAAGACTTCGCCTCCAACCCCGGCGACCGCGCGCAATGGAAGGCGGAGGTGCGCCTGCTGGATGGCCGTCTGATTGATTGCCGTTTCGCGCCTCTGCCAGGTGGCGCCACGATGACCGCTTTCCGGCTGCGGGATGCCGGCGCCGGGCCCAAGGCGGTTCTGGCGAGTGACAGCGGGCTCAAGCGCGCATAACCGGCGATTCCCTCGGCCAGCAAGGTCGATTAAGGTCATGCCATGGCCATGACCCTTGACCTTGCCACCGAGCACGATACCGCCCGCCTGGGCCGCGCATTGTCTGCCGTGCTGCGGGCCGGTGATACGTTGCTTCTTGAAGGGACAATTGGAGCGGGCAAATCCCATCTCGCCCGCGCCTTTGTCCGCGCCCGGTTGGGGGCGGCGGAGGATGTCCCCTCGCCCACCTTCACCCTCGTGCAGACCTATCCCGGCCCGCCTGACATCTGGCATGCCGACCTCTACCGGCTGACCCACCCCGATGAGGTCTTGGAGCTCGGACTGGATGACGCCTTCGCAACCGCTATCTGTCTGATCGAATGGCCCGACCGGTTGGGACCGCATCTGCCCGCCAACCCGATCAGGTTACGGCTTACCACGCGGGGCGACGGTCGCAGCGCCACGCTGACCTTCGAGCGCCCCGGTTTTGCGGCTTGCCTAACCGCTGCTCTGCGCACCGAGATCGCTGTGGATTTCATTGAAACTGCGGGTTGGGCCGATGCGGATCGTGCCCCACTCGCCGGCGACGCCTCCGCCCGTCGCTATGATCGGCTAAGCCGTGCCGACGCCACCGCCATTCTGATGGACGCCCCGCCCGGTCAGGCCGATTCGGTGGCGGATTTCGTTGAAATTGACCGGCATCTTCTCAGCCTGAACCTGTCGGCCCCGCGCATTCTGGCAGAGGATGCCGCGCAAGGATTCCTGTTGCTGGAAGATCTTGGCGACAGGGTATTTCCTAACCTCATCGCGGCAAACCCGGCGCTGGAAGTTGCACTTTACCGTGGCGCGACCGATGTGCTGACCCACCTGCAAGCTCAACCACCCGCACCCGACCTGGCCAACCTGTCCGCGCAAGACTGGGCCGAGGCTGCTGCGATCGCGGTAGATTGGTACAGCGGCATCCGGGAAGGCCGCACCGAATTGGTTACTGCTCTGGCCCAAACCTTGAAAATCCATGCCGATGGCCCGCGTGTGATGATCCTACGCGACTATCATGCCGAAAACCTGCTGTGGTTGCCTGAACGCGCCGGGCTGGCCCGGGTTGGCCTCTTGGATTTCCAACTGGCGCAACTGGGGCAGCCCGGATATGACCTTGTTTCCCTTCTGCAAGACGCCAGACGCGACGTGCCGCCTGCCATCGAAACTGCGATGATCCACCACTTCGCCAATGCCAACGGCCTCGACCTTGCCGCCTTTCACACCGCCTATTCAGTTCTTGGTGCCCAGCGCGCTCTGCGCATCCTTGGCATTTTCGCGCGCCTGTGCCTGAAGGACGAAAAGCCGCGTTATCTAAGGCTGATCCCAAGGGTTTGGGGCCACTTGGACCGCAACCTCTCCGACCCCGCGCTATTCGAATTGCGCGCGATTTGCCGGAAGCTGTTGCCAGAACCGACAGCCGCCACACTGCAAAAGCTGGAGGCTAGATGCGGCGCTTTCCGGTGATGTTGTTTGCCGCGGGCTTTGGCACGAGGATGGGGGCTTTGACCCAAACCATGCCCAAGCCGCTGATCCCGGTCGCAGGCCGCCCGCTGCTCGACCATGCTTTGGACCTGTGCCGCGCTGACATCGTCTCACATAGGGTCATAAACCTGCATTACCTCGGCGCGCAGATCGCGCGCCACCTTGCTGGCCGCGAGATAGCTTTGGCATATGAGGATTCTATCCTGGAAACCGGCGGCGGTTTGCGCGCGGCCCTGCCCATGCTGGGTGCCGGTCCGGTGCTGACCTTGAACACCGATGCCGTTTGGAGCGGGCAAAACCCTCTGGCCGAACTGGCCGCCGCGTGGGACGATATGCAGATGGACGCTTTGTTGCTGTTGGCCCCGCTCCGCCACGCTTTGGGGCACAAAGGCACCGGCGATTTCCTGATCAACGCCGCAGGCCAGATCAGTCGGGCCAACGGCGCGCCCGGCGTCATCTATGTTGGGGCGCAAATTCTGCGGACCGACCGGCTGGCGGACGTGGCCGAACCTGTGTTTTCGGTGAACCTGCTTTGGGACCAAATGATCGCTGAAGGCCGCGCTTACGGCCTTATCCACAACGGCGGCTGGTGTGACGTGGGCCAGCCAGAATCGATTGCCGTGGCCGAAAGGATGTTGCTGCATGGCGGATAAGGTCTTTTCCCTGCCGCCCGGCGTTGATTTCGCCACCGAACTGGTGCGCGGGCTGGTTGAGCGTCTGGCAGGCCAACCGGCTGACGCGATGGCGCGGGTCACCCTGTACCTTAACAGCAAGCGGATGCGCACGCGGGTGACCGATGTGTTCGCGCAAGGGGCCGCCAGCTTCCTGCCTCGGATGTTCGTTTTGTCTGAACTTGCGCAGCACCCCAGCCTCGCCGACCTGCCGCCTCCGTCCAGCCCGCTGCGCCGGCAGCTTGACCTCGCCCGCCTGATCGACGGCCTTTTGCGCGCGCAGCCCGACCTCGCGCCGCGCAGCGCGCTATTCGACCTCGCCCGCAGTCTGGGCCTGTTGCTGGACGAAATGCAGGACGAAGGGGTCACGGCAGAGACGATCTCTGCCCTCGATGTGTCCGGCCATTCGGCGCATTGGGCGCGCACCCAGGCGTTTTTGCGGATCGTCGCACCGCTCCTTCAGGCGCAAGATGGCCCCGCCCGCCACCGCATCGCTGCTGAACGGCTGGCCAAGGTTTGGAAAACCACCCCGCCGCCGGGTCCGGTGATTATCGCAGGCTCCACCGGGTCACGCGGTCCAGTGGCGCTGCTGATGCAGGCCGCAGCAAGCCTGCCGCAGGGAATGCTGGTGCTGCCGGGCTACGATACTGACCTGCCCGAGGTCGTTTGGGCCGCGATGGACAACGCCCTGACCGCCGAAGATCACCCGCAGTACCGCTTCCGCCGCCTGATGGACCTGTTGGGCATAACGCCGCACGACATCGCCCCGTGGCGGCAGGTGCAACCGCACGACCCCGATCGCAACCGCCTGATTTCCTTATCTCTGCGGCCCGCGCCCGTCACCGACCAATGGCTGGTGGAGGGTCAGAACCTCCCCGATCTTGCCGACGCCACGCGCCATATGACTTTGATCAAAGCCGCAAATGCGCGGGAGGAGGCGCTGACCCTTGCCCTGATCCTGCGCAGCGCCGTCGCGCGCGGGCAAAAAGCTGCGCTGATCACGCCGGACCGCAATCTTGCCCGAAGGGTTGCGGCCCAATTGGACCGTTGGGGCATTCTGCCGGACGACAGCGCCGGGATGCCGCTGGCCCTGTCCGCCCCCGGTCGCCTTTTGCGCCACATCGCCCGCGCGTTTGAGGCGCCTTTGACCGCCGATGTGCTGATGACCCTCTTGAAACATCCGCTGGCTGGCAGCGGCGGCGGCGACCGCAACACCCATCTTCTGCTGACCCGCAACCTTGAACTTGACCTGCGCCGCCATGGCCCCGCTTTCCCGACGGCGGCGTCATTGCTCACTTGGGCCACCACAAGAAAGGAGCCTGAAGCGGCACCTTGGGCCAAAGCCCTGGCCGATGTGCTGGCGATGATTGCAGCGCCCGGTGTCGATACGCTCGCGGCCCATACGACGCGTCACCTCGCGACCACCGAGGCGCTTGCCCGCGGCACAGCGCCTGAGGGTTCCGGCGCATTATGGGCCAAGGATCCCGGCATTGCCGCCCAAAAGCTGATGGAAATGCTCACCCGCGAATCCGATCACGCAGGCACGCTTTCCTCTGCCGATTACCGCACGTTGTTCGACGGCCTGATCGCCAAGGAAGAGGTGCGCAGCCCGGTCACCGGTCACCCGTTGGTCGCCATCCACGGCCCCCGCGAGGCGCGGGAGATTGCGGCCGACCTTGTCCTCCTCGCCGGTTTGAACGATGGCACCTGGCCCGCAACCGCCGATCCTGACCCATGGCTGAACCGCAAAATGCGCAAGGATGCGGCTCTGTTGCTGCCGGAACGTCAGATTGGCCTGTCGGCGCATGACTATCAGCAGGCGGTCGCTGCCCCGCACGTCGTGCTGTCCCGCGCGCTGCGCGATGCGGAGGCAGAGACGGTTCCGGCCCGCTGGCTCAACCGTTTGAGCAATCTGATGGCAGGGCTTCCGATGCGGCGCGGCGATCAGGCTTTGAAGGCGATGGAGGCACGCGGCCAAGTCTGGTTGGCCCGCGCTGCAGCACTGGAACGGCCCGACCCGGTGCCGGAGCAGCGCTTGAAGCCTGCCCCGCGCCCAAAACCCTGCCCACCGCTGACCGCCCGGCCCAAAGAACTGTCGTTGACCCGGATCCGCACCCTGATTCGCGACCCTTATGCGATTTACGCGCAATATATCCTGCGCCTGAAGCCACTTGACCCCCTGCGCCCGCAACCTGACCCGCGCGATAGAGGCACGGCGATTCACCGCATCCTGGAACGTTTTGTGCGCGAACGCCCGGCGAGCGAAACCCATAGCGCCGCCCGCACCCGCCTGCTTGCGATCGGCGCGGAAGTTCTGGCCGATGAAACCCCGTTCCCGTCTGCCCGTACTCTTTGGCTCGCCCGGTTGGAACGCGCCGCAGATCACTTTCTGCTTCAGGACCAAAAACGCGGCGGCGTAACCTTGAAAATTGAGACCAAAGGCCAGACCAGGGTCGACGGCACCGATTTCACCCTGTCCGGCACGCCTGACCGGATTGACCTTTTGCCCGATGGCCGCCTGCATCTGATCGATTACAAGACCGGTGCGCCGCCCACCAAGGCGCAGCAAACTGTGTTTGATCTGCAACTGCATCTTGCCGCCGCTATGGCAGAACGCGGCGCGTTTACTCCTGATCCGTTGGAGGTGTCGCGCGTCACCTACATCGGGCTTGGCGCGTCGGAAAAGGTGGAAGAAACCGCGCTAACCCCGGATGAAATCAATACAATCTGGAATCGGTTCGTGACGTTGATCAAGGCCTATGCTGACCCGAACACTGGCTACGCCGCGCGCCGGGCCGTGTTCGACCTGCGCTCTCCGGGTGATTATGACCACCTCGCCCGGTTCGGTGAGTGGGATATGACCGACTGCGCCGAACTGATCAGGGTGGGCCAAGATGACCCCGCATGACGCCACCTCGGCCCAAGTCACCGCCGCCAACCCCGCCGCGTCTACCTGGCTTTCGGCCAATGCGGGGTCGGGCAAGACCCGGGTTCTGACCGACCGTGTGGCCCGCCTGCTGCTGCAAGACGTTGAACCGCAACGGATTTTGTGCCTGACCTATACCAAAGCCGCCGCGAGCGAGATGCAGAACCGTCTGTTTCATCGCTTGGGCGAATGGGCGATGATGCCGGACACAGCGCTCACCGATGCGCTGGCGGAATTGGGCGAACTGGCAAAGTTCGACTCGGCCCACCTCGCCCGCGCACGGCGTTTGTTCGCCCGCGCGATTGAAACGCCGGGCGGTCTGCGGATTCAAACGATCCACAGTTTTTGCGCGAGCCTGCTGCGCCGCTTTCCGCTCGAAGCCGGGGTTTCGCCCAACTTTGTCGAACTGGACGAACGCGCAGCCAAACTGCTCCGGCAAGATATTCTGGAGGAGATGGCCGATACCCGTGCGCCCGATGCGGTCCGCGCCGCCGCTTTGGTGTTCAGGGGCGAAGATTTTACCGCGCTGATGGAGGAAGTAGCACGCCATCCTGATGGGTTTTCCGGCTCTGTGCCCGCGATTTTGGGCCTAACAGACGGTGAAGATAAAGCCAGTTTGCTCGCAGAGGTATTTCTCGGCGGCGAGGCGCAGATTTTTCAAACCCTGTTGCCCGCCCTGGCCTCTGGTGGCCCCAACGACACCAAGGCCTGCGACACGCTAGGTGACGTTTCTCTGTCATCACCCGATCTGGACACTCTGGAACGGCTCGAGAGGGTTTTCCTGTTCGGCACCGGTCTGCGGGCCGGTCAGGCCAAGGTCGGGGATTTCCCGACCAAACCCACGCGCGCAAAGATTGCCAACCTGATGCCCCGCCTGGACGATTTGATGGGCCGGGTTGCACGTGCCCGTCCGCGTCGCCAATCCCTGCAGGCCGCCGAGAAAACTGCCGCGATCTACCGGTTCGCCCATGCATTTCTGCCGATCTACGCCCAGCGCAAGGCGGCACAGGGGGTGCTGGATTTTGATGATTTGATTGCCCGCGCCCGCGGTCTGTTGTCTGACCCTTCGGTCGCCGCCTGGGTTTTGTTCCGGCTGGATGGCGGCATCGACCACGTTCTGGTCGATGAGGCGCAGGACACCGCCCCCGCACAATGGGCGGTGATTGAACGCCTCACCGCCGAATTTACCGCGGGTGAGGGTACCTGGCCCGGCGGGCGCACGCTGTTCGTGGTGGGTGATAAAAAGCAGTCGATCTATTCCTTTCAAGGTGCCGATGTTGCCGCCTTTGACGAAAAACAAGCGGCGTTTCAGGGCCGGTTTCTGGCCGCACAGCAGGCATTTCAAACCTTGCCGCTGGAATATTCGTTTCGATCCTCGCCCGCGATCCTGAACCTTGTCGATGCAGCGCTTGGCGGTCTTTCATCGCAGGCTTTGGGAAGTATCGTCAGCCACCGGGCTTGCTTTCCTGATCTGCCTGGCCGGGTTGACCTGTGGCCCTTGATCGAGGCAGATGACGAAAAAGAGAATGTCCACTTCGAAGACCCGGTCGATATGATCCGCGAAAGCCATCCGGTCGCCCAGTTGGCCGACCGCATTTCCGCCGAAATAGACACGCTTTTGCGGGCTGGCACCCAAATCGCCACGCGGCACGGCACCCGCCCGGTCCATGCGGGCGACTTCCTGATCCTTGTGCAGACCCGTGGCCCGCTGTTCGCCGAAATCATCCGGGCTTGCAAAGGCCGTGGTCTGCCGATTGCCGGGGCTGATCGGCTGAAACTAGGCGAGGAGATGGCGGTCAAAGACCTTGTGGCCCTGCTGGCCTTTCTTGCGACGCCAGAAGATGATCTGTCGCTGGCAGCCCTGCTACGCTCCCCGCTGATTGGCATGACGGAAGCGGAGCTTTATGACCTCGCGCAAGGTCGCCCCGGCTATCTGTGGGAAAAACTGCGCAATCTGAACTTGCCTGCGGTCGCCCTCCTGAAAGACCTGCGCGATCAGGTCGACTATCTGCGCCCTTATGACCTGCTGGAGCGTGTGCTGGTCCGCCACGATGGTCGCCGCCGTCTGACGAGTCGGCTTGGGTCAGAGGCTGAGGACGCGATTGACGAGCTGCTGAACCAGGCGCTCGCCTACGAACGCACCGCCGTGCCCAGCCTGACCGGCTTTCTGTCGTGGCTGGAGGCGGATCAGGTGCAGGTCAAGCGTCAGGCCGATGGCGCGGGCCACCGGATCCGGGTGATGACGGTGCATGGCGCCAAGGGCCTGGAATCCGAGATTGTCATCCTGCCCGACACCGCCGACCGTACCCCGCAAGAGCGGAATGCGCTGTTGATGGATGCGGCTGGCAATGCCCTGTGGAAGACCGCCGCCATGGACAGCCCACCCCTGATTGTGGCTCTGCGCGGGCAGAAACAGCAGCGAGAGGCGGAAGAAAACCTGCGCCTTTTGTATGTGGCTTTGACCCGTGCACGCTGTTGGCTGATCGTGGCTGGCGCAGGCAAAGCCAAGAAGGACGGTGCCTGGCACAAGATCGTGTCAGATGGGATGGCCCAGCTTGCTACGCTGCCGGTTCGAAATGGCCAGCGCCACGCATGCGGTATTTGGCCAGAGGTTTTGGGGCATCCGACGGCCGTGCCTGAAACGCCACAGACGTCTGAAGACTGGATGTTGCTGCAAGCCGAACGTCCGACAAAGTCAACGCTTACTCTATCCCCGTCCGATCTTGGCGGGGCTAAGGCGCTGCCCGGCGTAGGCGACGATTCTGATACCGCCAAAGCGCGCGGCATCGCTTTGCATCTTCTGCTGCAACATTTGCCCGATCACTCCGAACCGACGTGGCCGATGGTTGCCGGCCACTTGATTGGCGATCTGGCCCCTGACCTGTTGGCGCAAGCGGGCGGGCTGCTGAAAAACCCGGCACTTCAGCATCTGTTTGGCCCCGACAGCCTCGCCGAGGTCGCGCTGACCGCACCCTGGGGTGACCAGCGTTTTTTGGGCACCATCGACCGGTTGATCCTGTCGCCCGACCGGATTCTTGCGGTGGACTTCAAAAGCAACCGCACGGTGCCCGCCAATCCTGACGCCATACCAGAGGGTATTTTGTGCCAGATGGGAGCCTATCAACACATGCTGGAAAACCTCTACCCCCACGCCCGCATCGACCTTGCGAT
>JAYTQA010000587.1:0-2167 GCA_043746955.1 bacterium
CCAAGACTTTCGTGCAGGTGCTTGATTTCAAACTGCATATGTTCGCGCAACTGCTTGTCCAAAGCGCCCAAGGGTTCGTCCATCAACACAAGCGCCGGATCGAACACCAAAGCGCGGGCGAGGGCGATGCGCTGCTGCTGCCCGCCCGAAAGCTGCGACGGACGCCGGGTCAAAAACGCGCCCATCTGCACCATATCCAAGGCGCGCGCGACCTTGGCCTCGCGCACCGCCTTGCCCAGCCCACGCACTTCCAGCGGGAAGGCCAGGTTTTCGGCCACGGTCATATGGGGAAACAACGCGTAGTTCTGAAACACCATGCCGATGCCGCGCTTGTGCGGCGGCACCTGGTTGATCGGGCGGCCGTCCAGCGTGATCTCGCCATGGGTTGCGGTCTCAAAGCCTGCGAGCATCATCAGACAGGTGGTCTTGCCCGAGCCTGACGGCCCCAGCATGGTCAGAAACTCGCCTTTGCCGATCTTGAGGTTCAGGTCTTTGACGACCAGCGCCAACCCGTCATAGCTTTTCTGCACATGGTCAAACGCCACATAGGCGTCGCCCGGACGCAAAGCCGCAGTTGGGATTGCCCCACTGGATGCCAAACCGATCTCCCGCTGTCGTCCAGCCGTTTGCCCGCTGGTTGCGCAAGAGTTAAGCCTGTGCCCAAGTTGATTGCAATTGGCTTTCTGCGGGGCGAGCCTTGCCAGACGGATAGCGCCGCCTTGCCGGGTTTTGCGCCAGATTTGCCCGGTCGGTCGGCAAAGCGGTCAGAAAAGCGGCAGGTTAAAGCTTTGCGGCGCCGGGTTTGCGGGCCGGAGCCTGCGAATCTGTCGGGGTTGGGCGGGATCCAACCCGGTCAGCACCTGGCGCGCCGCATGACCGGTCAGCAAGGGCAGACAGCGCGGACCATAGGCTTGCTCCAGCCTCTGCAGCCCGCCAATGCCGCCGTTTTGCGCCAAAATTGCCCGCGCCACCCCGATCTGGTCGCACCGCGCGAGCGCCCTGATCGCCTCGCGCCCGGGATAAAAGCTTTCGACCCAAGCGCCTTCGGCCTGCACCAGCGCATGACGCGCCAACAGGATGTGGTGATAGCGCACAGATTTGATGCCGCGCGCCACATGGGCGCCAAACGCCCGCTCCGCCAGATGCCGGGCCCGGATCAGCGCGTCGCCGACCTTGACCGCGTGCTGCGGTGACAGGATCAGATCGCGGATCAGGCCAAAATGACCCGCGCTGAGCCGGATCGGCCGCAGTTCGGGCCGCGCCTCCAAGCCTTTCGCGGTCAGCACCTGGTGGCCGTGCCAGATCACCCGCTCCGGCCCGGCCTCGGTCAGCACCAGATCGCCGGCCCGCAAGGTTTCGACCGCACGGGCACCCTGCGGTGTGGCAATCAAACTGCCAGAGGCGAAACACGCCACCCCCATCGCATGCAACATGCCCGGTGACGAAACCTCGGCCGGGCTGACCCCCATCAGCACCACGCTCTCGCCACCCGGAAAGTGCAGAACCGCATTGCCATGGCCATCATTGGTCACGCTGATGTCAAACGCCTTGACCGGTGAGCCGTCCGGGTTGCGCAGGTCCGATGTGTCCAACTGATCGTCGGTATGGCCCTGATCCAGATGCATCGCAAAGTCGGTGATCTGATCGGCCCCGCCGCCGTGATCCATCACGAAGTCGTCATGCCCGGACCCGCCGGTCAGCGTGTCAGAGCCGGTCCCGCCCTCAAGGCTGTCATTGCCGGCATCGCCCGCCAGCGCATCATTGCCGGAACCGCCCGACAGGCTGTCATTGCCGTCACCGCCGTACAGGCTGTCATTACCGGCATCGCCCGACAGGCTGTCATTGCCTAGGCCGCCGTCCAGCGCATCGTTGCCGTCGCCGCCATAAAGCGTGTCATCGCCCGACCTGCCAGACAGGCTGTCATCGCCGGCATCGCCCGACAGGCTGTCATTGCCATCGCCGCCGTCCAGCGCGTCGTTGCCGTCGCCGCCATCGAGCGTGTCATCGCCCGACCCGCCAGACAGGCCGTCATCGCCCGAACCGCCCGACAGGCTGTCGTTGCTGCCGCCGCCGTCCAGCGCGTCGTTGCCGGCATCGCCATAGAGCGTGTCATCGCCCGACCCGCCAGACAGGCTGTCATTGCCGTCACCACCGTACAGGCTGTCAT
>JAYTQA010000588.1:0-2154 GCA_043746955.1 bacterium
GTTTTCATCTCCTGGGCCGACAACGATTTCACCGCCAACACCTGCCACTTGGTACTCGCCCGCCTGCCCAATGCGGCAGAGGGCACAAGGGGGATCAGCCTGTTCATGGTGCCGAAATTCCTGCCCAACCCGGATGGGTCTTTGGGGGCGCGCAACACGCTTCAGGTGGTTCGGCTGGAGCACAAGATGGGCCTGCATGGGTCGCCCACTGCCGTCATGGCGTTTGAAGGCGCCACGGGCTGGATCGTGGGCGAGCCGGGCAAGGGCATGGCCGCAATGTTCACCATGATGAACAACGCAAGGCTTGGCGTCGGCATGCAGGGCGTGTCGGTGGCAGAGGCCGCGTTTCAACTGGCCTTGAGCTATGCGACCGAACGCAAGCAGGGTCGCACGGCATCTGGTGAGGCCGGGATCATCGGCCACCCTGACGTGCGCCGCATGCTGATGGAGATGAAGGCCGAAACCTTCGCCGCCCGCGCCATTGGTCTGGCTTGCGCTGTGGCCATCGACATGGGCCGCGCGACCGGAGACGCGACCTGGATCACCCGTGCCGCTTTCCTGACCCCCCTCGCCAAGGCTTACGGCACGGATACCGGCAACAACGTGGCGCAACTGGGCATTCAGGTGCATGGCGGCATGGGCTTTATCGAGGATACCGGCGCCGCCCAGTTCGCAAGGGACGTGCGGGTGACCTCGATCTACGAAGGCACCAACGGGATTCAGGCACTGGACCTCGTAGGCCGCAAGATGATGGATGACGGCACCATGGCCTACGGTCTGCTGGACGAGATGGCAGAGGCTGCATCCACCGCCCCGGCTGACCTGTCAGCACCGATGCTGGACGCCGTGGGCTGCCTGCGCGACACCACGAAGGTGCTGCTGGCCCAAGGCCCGCAAGACCGGGGTGGCGCTGCCGTGGCCTATCAACGCGCCTTCGCGCAGGTGCTGGGCGCGCATTTCCATTTGTGCGCCGCGATCGCTGACCCAGCCCGCCGTCCCTTGGCCCGTTTTGCCATCACCCGCCTGTTGCCGCGCCATGCCGCCTGGGCTGCCGAGGCTTGCCAAGGCTCTGCCACCCTCTACGACCTGACCGCCGCGGCCCTGTCGGCATGACAGAGCCAATTGCCTATCCGTTTCCTGACCCACCGGCAGAGTTCAAGGCGGTGGACGTGGCGCCCGGCATCAAATGGCTGCGCTTGCCGCTGCCGATAGCGCTGGACCATGTGAACGTCTATGCGCTTGACGATGGCGACGGCTGGACGCTGGTCGACACCGGCATGGCCTCCAAACGGACCAAGGCGATCTGGCAGGGGCTGATGGCGGTGACGCTGGCGGGCAAGCCGGTGACACGGCTGATCGCCACCCACCACCACCCCGATCATCTGGGTCTTGCCGGCTGGTTTCAGGACCAGGGCGTCGAACTGTTGATCCCGCGCACCGCCTGGCTTTACGCCCGCATGCTGACGCTGGACGAACACCCAAGCCATGTCCCCGAATCGCTGCGCTTTCTAACGCTCGCCGGAGTGGACCAGGACACCACGCTTGCCCGTTCGCAGGAACGCCCGTTCAACTTTTGCGACGTGGTCTCGCCCATGCCGCTGGGCTTCACCCGCATCGACGAAGGAGATGTCCTGCAAGCTGGCGGGCGGCGCTGGCAAGTCCGCCTTGGTCAGGGCCATGCCCCCGACCACGCGACGTTGTGGAGCCTGGATGACCAGGTGGTTCTGGCCGGAGACCAGTTCCTTGCGACCATCTCGCCCAACATCGGGGTCTACCCGACCGAGCCAGAGGCGGACCCCCTCTCGGAATGGCTGGCCGCCTGCCGCAGGTTTCGCCCCCTGGCGCAGGAAGATCATTTGATCCTGCCCGGGCACAAACTGCCCTTCACCGGCCTTCCGTTCCGTCTGGACGAAATGATCGCAGAGCAACAGGCAGCACTGAACCGGCTGCAGGACCATCTTGCCACCCCCTGCCGCGCGGTCGACTGTTTCATCCCGCTGTTCAAACGCCCGATCGGATCTGGCAATTTCAACCTGGCCCTTGCCGAGACGATGGCGCATCTCAACTGCCTGTGGAAAGCTGGCCGCGCCAGCCGCACGCTTTCCGCCGATGGGGCCTGGATCTGGCGCGCCACCTGACACCACGGCATGCCCA
>JAYTQA010000589.1:0-2149 GCA_043746955.1 bacterium
CGACATCGTCACCATGAACAATTACCATGACACGCATTACACCAATCATCCGGACCCGCGGATTGCGCTGGTGATCAAGGGCTGGGGGCCGGTGGGGCATCCGGCGGCGGTTGACCTCGATCTGGGGGAGATGCGGATCCGCAATGTCACCAGCGATCTGCGCGGACCGTTTGGCGAGGGGGCGCGGCAGGACGGCAATTCGATCTTCATCTTCGAGGTGGCCGGCTTGTGCATCGCCCATCTGGGGCATCTGCATCAGATCCTGAGCCCGCGCCAGATTGCCGCGATTGGCCGGCTGGATGTGGTGATGGTGCCGGTGGACGGCGAGTTCACCATGTCTCAGGTGCAGATTGCCGCCGTGGTGCGGTCGTTGCATCCGCGCATCGTGCTGCCGATGCATTGGTTCACGCCCGAGGTGCTGGCGCAGTTTCTGGCGGACATGAAGCCGGATTATGCGATCCATGTCGGGACTTCGGCGGAAATCGACGTCTCACGCCAGACTTTGCCTGAGGCTCCGGTGGTCGTGGTTCTCTTGCCGCAACCTGTCCCCTGAGTTTGCTTGGCGCTATGACGGGGGCTGCAGGAGACCTGACCCATGCTGAACCCCGCCGATCCCGCCTTTCTGACGACGCTTGCAGCGCTGCTGCCGCCGGGCACCTTGCGCGCGCCCGAACCGCGCTACCTGGAGGAGCCGCGCGGCAAGTGGCACGGCCATGCTGGGGCTGTGGCCTGTCCGGCCTCGGTCGAAGAGGTGGCGGTGATCGTGCGGGCCGCCGCTGCAGCCCGGGTTGGTGTGGTGCCCTGGGGTGGGGGGACGGGTCTGGTGGGCGGGCAGGTGATGGTCGATGGGCCGCTGCCGCTGGTTCTGTCGCTGGAGCGGATGAACCGGATCCGCGCGGTTTATCCCGAAGAGAATGTGGTGCTGGCCGAGGCCGGGGTGATCCTGGCTGATCTGCACATGGCGGCAGAGGCGGTCGGGCGGATCTTCCCGCTGACCTTGGCCAGTCAGGGCTCGTGCCGGATCGGCGGCAACCTTGCGACCAATGCCGGCGGGGTGAATGTGGTGCGCTATGGCAATGCGCGCGATCTGTGTCTGGGGCTGGAGGCGGTGCTGCCGGATGGCACCATCTGGCACGGGCTGAAACGGCTGAGAAAGGACAACACCGGCTATGATCTGCGCGGGTTGTTGATTGGGGCCGAGGGCACGCTGGGGGTCATCACGGCCGCCAGCCTGCGGCTTTACCCCAGGCCCGCGTTCGAGGGGGCGGCACTGATGGTGGTGCCGGACCCGGCCGCTGCTTTGGCTTTGCTGGCGCTGGCGCAGGGGCGGCTGGGCGGAGTGTCGGCGTTCGAGCTGATCTCTGGCATGGGGTTGCGTTTTCTGGCCGAGACGATGCCACAGGTGCGGCTGCCCTTTGCCGAGGTGCCCGAGTGGATGGTGCTGATCGATGTGGGTCTGGTGACAGGCTCGCCCGAAGAGGGGCTGACCGATCTGTTTGCCGCCGCAGTGGAGACGGGGTTGGTCACGGATGGGATCATCGCGCAATCGGGGGCGCAGCGGGCGGCGTTCTGGGCGATGCGCGAGACGATCCCCCTGGCCAACCGGGCGATCGGGGCGGTGTCGAGCCACGACATCGCGCTGCCCCTGGGCGAGATTGCCGGGTTCGTGGCAGAGGCGGGGCAGGCGCTGGCGCGATTGGGCGATTGGCGCATCAACTGCTTTGGCCATCTGGGGGACGGGAACCTGCATTACAACGTCTTCCCACCGTTCGGTCAGAAGCCGGGTGCGTTCAAGGCGGTGGCTGGCCCGGTGCAGGATCTGGTGCATGGCATGGTGGCTGCACGCGGCGGATCGATCAGCGCGGAACATGGCATCGGGCGGTTGAAGGTTTCTGATCTGGAACGCTATGGCGACCTTTCGAAACTGGCGGCGATGCGGGTGATCAAATTGGCCCTGGACCCTTTGGGCATCATGAACCCCGGGGCGGTGCTGCGCTGACGCTCTTCCGCCCTGACAGGCGTCATCGCTACCGAAGAGCGCCCGTATGGGAGCGATGCGGGGGCCGAAAAGTTGAAAAGGGCGGACACCGTGCAGGCCCCTGAAAAACCGCACGCCCTGCCGGGTTACCGACAGGGCGCTGGGGTGGTA
>JAYTQA010000590.1:0-5735 GCA_043746955.1 bacterium
TGTCCGAACCGCTCGCCATCCATGGCATCCCCGGCACCGACGCCAGGATCGAGCAAGCCCTGATCGACGTCGGCCTGCCGCCCGCCTTCCGCTTCCGCTACCCCCATCAACTCTCGGGAGGTCAACGCCAACGGGTCGCCATCGCCCGCGCGCTGATGCTCAGCCCGCAAATCCTGCTGCTGGATGAACCGACCTCCGCGCTCGACGCCTCGGTCCAGGCCGAAACCCTCAACCTGCTCTCGCGCCTGCGCACCGAACGCGGCCTGACCTTCCTGATGGTTTCCCACGACCTCGCCGTGATCGACCACATGTGCGACCGCATCCTCGTCATGCAGCACGGCCGCGCTGTCGAAGAACTGACCCGCGAAGCCTTAGCCTCCGCCGCCATGACCACCGAATACGCCCGCGCCCTGTTCGCCGCCTCCGCCGACCGCATGCTGGAGGGTTGACCCATCCCCGCTTCCACCTTCATCTGGGGATAAATACTCCACAGGGGTGCGGGGGTGTTAAACCCCCGCTTCCACGCCAGCCAGAGGCACCGCATGTTCCCCACCTTCGACGGCCACAACGACATCCTGCTGCGCCTGTTCAATGCCCCCCAGAACCGCGAGGCGATCTGGCTGACCGGTGAGGGCAAGGGCCACCTCGACCTGCCCCGCATGACCAAAGGCGGTTTCGCGGGCGGCTTTTTCGCCATCTACATCCCCTCGCCCCATGATGACGACGGCATCGACTACCTGCAACTGATGGAAAACCCGCCCTTCACCCTGCCCTTCGCCGCCCTGATCACCGCCACCGAAGCCCTGCCCACCGCCATGGCGATGGCCGGCCACATGCTGTGGATGGAGCGCGCCTCGCAAGGCCGCTTCAAACTGGTCACCACCGTGGCCCAAATCCGCGCCAACATGGCCGCAGGCGTCATCTCCGGCATCCTGCACATGGAGGGCGCCGAAGCCATCGGCCCCGACCTCGACGCCCTGCACACCTTCCACGCCCTGGGCCTGCGCTCCTTAGGCCCGGTCTGGTCGCGCCCGACCATCTTCGGCCACGGCGTCCCCTTCGCCTACCCCGCCAGCCCCGACACCGGTGACGGGTTGACCGAGGCCGGAAGGCGCCTGATCACCGCCTGCAATGACCTCAAGATCATGATCGACCTCAGCCACATCAACGAAAAAGGTTTTGATGATGTGGCCACCCTGTCGAATGCCCCCCTCGTCGCCACCCACTCCAACGCCCACGCCATCACCCAAAGCAGCCGCAACCTGACCGACCGCCAACTCTCCGTGATCAAAGCCTCAGGCGGCATAGTCGGCCTGAACTTCGCCACCTCGTTCCTGCGCCGAGACGGCAAACAATCCGCCGACATGGGCTGGGAGGACACCCTAGCCCACCTCGACCACCTGATCACCCACCTGGGCGAAGATCACGTCGGCCTCGGGAGCGACTTCGACGGCGCCACCATCCCCAAAGGCATCACCGACGTCGCCGGCCTCCCCGCCCTGCACGAGGCCATGCAAGCCCACGGCTACACCGACGCCCTGATGCAGAAACTGACGCATGAGAACTGGCTGAGGTTGTTGGAAAGGACGTGGGGCGGGTAAGGAACCACGACGTCGCTAAAGTTGCATTGACCGACGAGGGTGCGAGCCATGATTTTGACTGTTCTTTCTCCTGCCGTGTCTGCCATAGCGCTGGCAGCGTCCCTCTTTACGCTTTGGTTCACTATCCTACGTCGAGGAACAGTAAAAAGCACTCATCCTGCCTTCATAGCCGTGCGCTACGATTTTGTGAACAAATCTCTCCCGCTCGCAAAGGTTGTTTTTCGGGTGCTTCTATTCAGTACCGGCAAGCGTGGGCGAGTTGTCGAAAGCCTTTTTCTTATCGTCTCGAACGGGCAGCACCAGACCGAGTTTTCCTACTGGGGGCTGAGCGACACAGACATTGTTAGGGGAGGCGGACTGTTCGTATCAGACACAGGCGTTGTGACATACCATCGTTTCAATCCACTCGAAACTGACGAAGTGTTTCAATTCCTACCCGGCAGCTATTCTTTGGAGTTAAAAGCAAAGCTCCTCGGTCAACGGGCGACTACATCTCTTTGGAAGATACCTTTGGAAATCCCGCCGGGCGCGTTTGCAGACGGCATTCTTCAAAATGCGGCTGTGCATTTCAACTGGTCACCCGGAGAAGGCCGGTACATCGCTTCCATAGAGAACGGGTAATAAGGTAGGATGGGCTATCCGGCCCCCTCAATTCATCGGTGCCCCACCCTCCGCCTTCCGCTTCGCCACATACTCCCCCAAAGCCTCCGCCACCGCCACGTCCAGCTTCGGCTCCTCATACCCCGCCAGCAATTCCTTCCACACCCGGTTGGCCCGTGCCGGAGCCTCCTCTGCCCCCTTCTCCAGCCAAGTCGGGTAATTGTCCCAATTCGACAGCATCGGCGCGTGGAAGGCGGTTTCATAAGACGCCATCGTCTGCGCCGTGCCAAAGAAATGCCCGCCCGGCCCCGCCTCGGCAATCGCCTCCAGCCCCAAAGCGTCAATATCGGTCGCCAAAGGCTCCATCCAAGCCTGCATCATCATCAGCATTTCGGCATCCAATATCAGCTTCTCATAAGATGCCGTCAGCCCGCCATGCATCCACCCCGCCGCATGCTCAATCAAATTGGCCCCGCCGGTAATCGCCCCCCAAAGCGCCATCTGGCTTTCATAAGCCGCCTGCGCATCCACCGCATTGGCCGCCGTCACATTGCTGGACCGAAACGGCACCCCAATCCGCCTTGCCAATTGGCCAGAGGCCATCGCCGCCTTGGTGTATTCCGGCGTCCCAAAAGCAGGCGCACCCGACTTCATATCGACATTCGAGGTGAATCCGCCATACATCACCGGCACGCCCCTTTTAACGATCTGCGTCAAGCAAATCCCGGCCATCGCCTCCGCATGCTGCAACACCAAAGCACCCGCAATACTGACGGGAGCCATCGCCCCCGCCAACGTAAACGGTGTGATCACATTGACCTGGCCATGTCGGGCCAACGCAATCAGCCCCTCCGCCATCGGCACATCCAATTGCAGCGGCGAATTGGTGTTGATGATCCCCAGCAAACTCACTGGCAAAGCGTCAGGCGAACACCCAAACATGATCGCGGCCATCTCAATCCCGTCCATCGTCCGCGCCAGCCCCAAAGTCTGGGTCTGCCAACTTTTATCCAGCAAGGTGATCTGCGCCAGATAAATATCCAGATGCCGGGTCGCTGCGGGCAAATCCATCGGCTCAAACGGCCCGCCGCCTTCCTGCTGGACCACGTTCAAGGTCTGGATCACCCGCAGAAAATCGCACATCTCGGCATAGGTGCCATCGCGGCGACCCCGTTCAATATCCATCACATAAGCCGGCCCGCCGACCGAGGCAAACACCATATCCCGCCCACCAATCCGCAACGACTTAGTCGGATTACGCGCCGCCAAAGTAAACGCCTTCGGCACAGACGCCAGCAATTCCCCCACCAACCCAGCCTCCAGCCGCACCATCTCGCCAACAATCTCCGCGCCAGCTTCGGCATAAAACCGCCGCGCCTCAGCCGATAAAACCCGCATCCCCGTGCCTGCCAACAACTTCAGCGCCGACAGATGAATAGCCTCGACCTGATCCGCCGAGATCACCTCCAGCGGAGCTACCCCCAACGGCACCTGCCCAAACGGCCTTTGCGGGACGCCCCCACGCGCCCTTGGCCGCCTCATCGCACGCCCCAATTCATTAGCATCTCGCACCCCACCACCTGCGGCACCTGTCCAAACGCCCGCTGCGGAATACCCCTCGTGCCCACGCGTCTCACACCACACCCCGGTGCGGCGGCATCTCGCGCCGCAACGGCGGCACAACTTCGCCCAATTCCCTTGCAAACCGATGTGCAGAATAAATCGCATCCGCCATTGACGACGGCTGCAAGCAATCCCCCACCCGCGTCAAAGACGCCACCTTCCCCACCAACTTGCCATAAAGCCGATCCACTGGCAGTCGCCCGGTCACTAATATCAGCGTGTCGCATGCCACTTCCCCACCTCGGCCAGTATAACCACATTCCGTCCGCAAAACCCCGCCTGCCCAGCCCACCGCCAGCTTAGAAAACTCCAGCCGCACACCCAGCCCGATCAACCGCGCTTGCACAAACGCCTGCTCATCGGTATAGACCGTCCAGGCCGAGGCCATGGTCTGCGGCGTCACATAACTCACCGCAAACCCCACTGCAGCCAGCTTTTCCGCCAAAGCCCCGGCCATGAAGTAATGTTCATCGTCATAGATCACGACCTGGCCCTTAATCTCAGCCCCGCCAAACACATCATCCGGCGTCAACGCTCCCTTAAAATTGCCCGATTTCATCCCAAAAACTCCAACTCCATCGCGCCGCCACACCGACCCCGTCGCCAGAACCACATGGTCCGCGCCAAAACCCAGCACATCCGCCGCCGCCATCACGCTTTCCGGGTACAACGTCACATTGGCCAATTTGCCAATCATTGTCACCCGCCAATCCCTGACCCGCCCCCAAGTCGCCAGCCCCGGCAGCGTGCTCTCCCGATTCACCCGCCCCCCCGGGGAGCGCTCCGAAAAAGCCACCGCAACCTCCAACCCCCTCTGCCCCAACGACAAAGCCGCCTCCAGCCCGGCCGGCCCGGCCCCGACGACCAGCACCTTTTCGGCGCGCGGATACACAGCAATCCGCTCCGGATGCCAGCCTTTGCGCCACTCCTCCCCGATCGTCGGGTTCTGCGTGCACCTTAAACTCACCGCCTCATTGTTCGCGGCCCGACAGATGTTGCAGCCAATGCACTCCCTGATCTCATCCACCCGCCCTTCCCTTATTTTAGCCGGCAAAAACGGATCGGCAATCGAGGGCCTGGCCGCCCCGATAAAATCCTGCACCCCTCTTTTAATCTGGCTAACCATCCGATCCGGCGAAGTAAACCGCCCGACCGACACCACCGGCTTACCCGTCAACTCTTTCACGAACCGAATATAGTCCTCCTGAAACCCCTCCCCCGAAAACCGCGCGCTTTTGCTATCATTGCCCAATGCCCCGGCAATATTCACATCCCACAGGTCCGGCAAATCGGCCAGCATCGCCACCACCTCTTGCCCCTCGCCCGCGCTCGTCACCCCTTCCGGCCCTTGCAATTCATCCACCGCGAGGCGCAAGGCCACCGCGCAAGTATCGCCCACCGCGGCCTTGGTTTCCTCAATCATCTCGCGCAACAGCCGCACCCGGTTCGCCAGACTGCCACCATATTCATCGCTGCGCTGATTGGTCCGCCGAGATAAAAATTGAAACGGCAAATAATCATGGCCGGCATAAACATAGACAATATCAAACCCGGCCCGCTTGGCGCGAATAGCCGCTTCCCGCTGCCAGCGCCGAAACTCCCGAATGTCGGCCAAATCCATCGCCCGCGCCGTCGATGGCAGTTGAAACAGCGCCGGCTGCACCATTGGCGCAATTGTCCCCAGCCTGGTCATCCTATTCGCCGCGTGCGCCCCGCCATGCCACAACTCAATCCCGGCAAGCGCGCCATGCGCGTGAATAGCCTCCGCCGTAGCCGCGAGCGGTGCAATATCCTCCTCGCCCCACAGGGTCAAAAACCCATGCGGGCTGTCGTCGGAACTGGGATGGATCGAGCAATATTCCGTGCAAACCACCCCCCATCCGCCCTCCGCCTTCACGCCCCGCAAAGCCG
>JAYTQA010000591.1:0-5726 GCA_043746955.1 bacterium
CGGTGGAGCGGGCCGACCAGTACTGGAGCCTTGACGATTTGCGGGCGCGTTTGGCGGAGCGGTTCACTCTGGTCGATCTGGCGGAGAAAACCGGCGGTCCGGCGCGCTATCTGCGGCTGGCCGAGACCGGGCAGAAGATCGGCCTGATCACGCCCCTGACCCACAACTTCTGCGAAAGCTGCAACCGGGTGCGGCTGACCTGCACCGGCGAGTTGTACATGTGCCTGGGGCAGGAGGATATGGCGGACCTGCGGGCCCCCTTGCGGGCGAGCAGTTCGGATGCAGGGCTGGAGGCGGCGATCCGGGCGGCGGTGGCGCGCAAGCCGAAGGGGCACGACTTTGATTATTCAAGGGCGAAGGTGGCGGGGCAGGTGAGCCGGCACATGAGCCATACCGGGGGGTGAGGGGGCAGTCCGTCCAAGGAAGACTGCCCGCAGCGTTTAGAACGGATGGAAGATAAGATGCTCGATTAGGCCACAAGAAGTCTTTATGCCGGTTTCAGAGCTACTCAGATACCGTTCGCAATTACTTTCGGTCTTTGGGTGATTTGCATTGGCCTCCTGCGGTTCGCCCCTTCGTTCATCACAGAATCGGCTGGATTGCAGTCCCTATTCGTTGTCCTCTACATCGTTCTGTTTCCACCCGGGATTTTGGTCTTCTTCTGGATCGACGGGGCACAGAAGCCGGAGCGGTAGGGTGCGTGATTTCACGCACCCTACCGCAAATCCTCGAAAACCCCAACCCAATCAACCCCTTACCAGCCGTTCTTCATCCAAACCGCCCACTGCCCCACCCCGATTCGCCAAACTATGCTTAACACCCCCTCTTCCCCCGCGCGTAGAGACAAAAGGAAGACAGAAAGAAGACGCCAAAAAGACGCGGGCTTCCCCGCAAATCCCCGGCTTAATCCAGCGCCCGCAAGCACTTGGCCCCTACCCCCCTCACACCGGCATCCGCGCTTCCACCATCCCGGCATACCAGCTTGACCCGAACGGGATCGCGTTGTCGTCGAAGTCATAGGCCGGGTGGTGCACCATCGCGGTGTCGCCGTTGCCGACGAAAATATACGCACCCGGGCGGGCGTTCAGCATATAGGAGAAATCCTCGGCCGCCATCAGCGGCGGGGTATCGGTGACCACAAAAGGCGAGATCAGCCGCGCCACCTCAGCCGCAAAGACGGTGTTTTCCGGCGGATTAACCGTGACCGGATAGCCGCGCTGGTAGTTCACCTCGGCCCGCGCTCCCAAAGCCAGCGCCGTGGCCTCGGCAATCGCACCAAGCCGCGCTTGCACGAAATCCTGCACGTCCAGGTCCATCGTGCGGACCGTGCCGCGCAACTTCACCGTCTGCGGGATCACATTATACGCCGGGCTATCCGTCTCCAACACGCAGACCGAGACGACCACCTGCTTCAACGGATCGACATTCCGGCTGGCGATGGTCTGCAACGCGACGATCATATGGGCCGCCACCACAACCGGGTCGATGCCATTATTGGGTTTGGCGGCATGACCGCCCTGCCCGGTGATCAGGATGTCAAACTGGTCGGCGGCGGCCATCATAGCGCCTGCGCGGATCGCAAAAGTGCCGACCGGAATCCCCGGCATGTTGTGCATCCCGTAAACCTCCTGAATGCCAAAGCGGTCCATCAGGCCCGCCTCGACCATCTCGCGCCCGCCGCCGCCGCCCTCCTCTGCGGGTTGGAAAATACAAACGGCGGTCCCGTCAAAATTCCGCGTCTCCGCCAGATACTGGGCCGCCCCCAGCAGCATCGCGGTATGGCCGTCATGCCCGCAGGCGTGCATCTTGCCGGGGCTGGTCGAGGCATAAGCGACCCCGGTCTGCTCGATGATCGGCAGGGCGTCCATATCGGCGCGCAAGCCAATCACCCGGCCCGAGGTGGAATTGCGCCCCTTGATCATAGCCACTACGCCGGTGCGGCCAATCCCTGCCACCACCGCGTCGCAGCCAAAAGAGCGGCACAGATCCGCCACCTTGCCCGCCGTGCGCTGGACCTCAAACAGCAACTCCGGATGGGTATGAAAATCGTGCCGCCAGGCGGTGATAGCGGGCAAGAGTTCGGCAAAGCGGTTCTTTACGGGCATGACGGGGGCTCCTTTGCCGAGGATGATCGGCCAATCGCCCCGGTTCGGCAAGGCCCCCCACCGCCATTCACCTGGGGTCAAATACTCCGGGGTCCGGGGCCGCGCCCCGGGTGCCAGCCCCGGGTGCCAGCCCCCGGTTGCCAGCGCTGCGTGCCAGCCTACAAGGACGGCCCCGGCACCCGCTTGCTGCCATCCGAAAACCGCGCCAGGCGGAACCGGCTGATGTCATGGCCCAGATCGCGGCCCGCCACCAGATCGGCCACCACCCGGCCGATGCCGGGCCCGATGCCAAAGCCGTGACCGGACATGCCGGTCGCCACCACCAGCCCCTCGATCGCGGCCACCCGGTCCACCACCGGTACGATATCGGGGGTCGTGTCGATCATGGCGCCCCAGGTCCGCAGCAACACCGGGCGGCCCAGTTCGGGGAATGCGCTCGCGAAATCATCCTGCGCTTTGCTCAAGGCTGCAAGGTTGGGCGCAGGGTTCAGCACCCGCATCCGTTCGAACGGCGAGACGTCATCAGGTGTCCAGTGCCGCACGGTCCGCCAGCCGTCGGGATAGTCTTTGGGGGCCGCGGCGCGCAGTTTGGTTTTGCGGAAGTCCTTGGCAAAACCCGGCAGAAAGTCGCGGATATGGCGCAACGCATCCGGCCCGATCAGGAAATCCTGCCGCGCGCCGGGGGCAAGCGTATAGCCGCCATCAGCGCGCCTGCGAAACGCAAAGCGGTCGTCGGCCGCACAGCCGTCGAACATATCCGGCATCGGCTGGGTTTGCCCAACCGAGGCCAAGACGCTCAGTTGCGGGATCGTGACCCCTTCGGCGCGCAGCAACAGCGAAGACCATGCCCCGCCCGCCACCACCACCTGATCGCAGGCAATCCGGCCTTTTTCGGTATGGACCCCGACGATCCTGCCACCCTGCACATCGAGCCGCCGGACCGCGCAATCCTCGACAACCACCGCACCCAGCTCGACCGCCAGTTCGGCGAGCTTCGGCACCGCGACCCAAGGCTCGGCCCGGGCATCCGACGCGGTGTATAAGGCCCCCAGCCATTGCACCGCCGCACCCTTGATCCGGTCATAGACCTGCATCTGCGATTGCAGCCGCACGTCAAGGCCGTGGCTGCGGGCTTCGGTCATCCAGGCCTCGAACGCCATCATCTCGGAATGTTTGCGGGCGAGGTACAGCGTACCGGCCTGCCGGAAACCCAGCGATTTGCCGATCCGCGCGGATAACTGCTGCCAGATCGCCATGCTTTCCATCATGATCGGCAGTTCGGCGAAATCGCGGCCCTGCTGACGGATCCAGCCCCAGTTGCGGCTGCTCTGTTCGCCGCCAACCCGGCCCTTTTCGCAAACGACCGCGTGAAAACCCTGCTCGGCCAGAAACCACGCAGTCATGACACCAATGATGCCGCCGCCGACAATCACCACGTCACATTCGGCGGGCGGTGGGCCGGGATGCCGGATCGGCGTGGCTGCGGAGACCGGGCCTAGCACCACACCGCCTGCGCCACGGCGGACATTGCGACGGGCAAGTTTGCGGCTGGCAGCTTCGCGACGGGCAACTCTGCCGCTGGCCACTTTGCGACTGGCAAGTTTGCGGCTGGCAGCTTCGCGACGGGCAAGTTTGCGGCTGGCAACTCCGCAACGGGCCACTTTCCGACGGGCAAACCGGCCCGGTCCCACTGCTCCATCGCACGCTCCCCCATCGCGGCCCCCTCGTTTTGGTTGAACCTGTGCCGCCGCCCCGCAACTGTCAACCTGCGCCGGATTGCCCGCCGCACTGGCAAAGTGCTGGATCTTCCGCCGGGTCAGCTGACAAGAATCTTCCGCCGGGTCAGCTGACAAGAATAAGGATTGATCGGCGCAGCAAAATCGACAAAACTACCTATGGGCGAGGGTTTGGCCGCAAGCCACCCCGACCATGTGCCGCCACGACCACCAAAAACCGCCATATACCACGCGTTTTGGGAGATTTTTATGCCCGATGGGGGCGATGCTGTGCTGGATGTCCGGGGCCTCAAGACCGTATTCCGCACCCGGCTGGGTGAGGTTCATGCGGTGAACTCGGTCAGCTTTCACCTGGCGCGCGGTGAACTTTTGGGCGTCGTCGGCGAAAGCGGCTCTGGCAAGTCGGTGACGATGATGTCGCTGATCGGGCTGTTGCCGATGCCCCCGGCAGAAGTCCGCGCCGGTGAGGTTTGGCTCGGTGGCCGTGACCTGCTGCAAATCGCCCCCAAAGAGTTGCAGGATGTGCGCGGTGCCAAGATCGGCTTTGTGTTTCAAGACCCGATGACCAGCCTCAACCCGGTGTTTCAGATCGGCTTTCAGATCATGGAACCCCTGATCCGGCATATGGGGCTGACCAAAGCGCAGGCACGGGCGCGGGCGGTGGAACTGCTGGACCTGGTCGGCATTCCGGATGCAGAGGCGCGGATCGACAGCTACCCGCACCAATTCTCCGGCGGGATGCGGCAGCGGGTGATGATTGCAATAGCGCTGGCCTGTGACCCCGATGTGCTGATCGCCGATGAACCGACCACAGCACTGGACGTGACGATTCAGGCCCAGATCATCGAACTGGTGAAGGATTTGCGCCAAAAGCTCGGCATGGCGATCATCTGGATCACCCATGATCTGGGGGTGATTGCCGGAATCGCTGACCGGGTGATGGTGATGTATGGCGGTCAGGTGGTGGAGCATGGCCCGGTCAAGCAGTTGTTCGCCGACCCGCAGCACCCCTATACCCGCGCCTTGCTGAAAACCGTGCCCTCGCTGACCGGGGCGCGCGCAGCCCGGCTGCAGGTGATCGAGGGCCAGCCGCCGATCATGACCGAAGACCCGCGCGCCTGCCCGTTCGCCCCGCGCTGCGCCCATGCTTTTGCCCGCTGTGACCGCGAAAACCCGCAGCGTCGGGCGGTCGATGCGCTCCCCTTGGGCCAAGGCCACGACGTCGCCTGCCATTGGGAGGCCGGCCATGCCTGACGCCCTTCCGCCCTGCCGCATCGCATCGCGCAACCCAAGTCCGCTGGCACCCCGCCGCGCCGTATCGCGCAACCCCAGTCCGTTGGCACCCGGCCGCAACACATCGCACAACCCCAAACCGCTGGCACCCTGCCGCATCGCATCGCGCAACCCCAGTCCGCTGGCACCCTGCCGCGCCGTATCGCTTGACTGCAAAACTATGCCACCCGGCCGCACCGCACCGTGTGACTCCGCTCCGCCCGGTCAGGCGTCATCGTTGCAACCAGACACGACCCCTCAGCAGCATCGTTGGGGCACCCGCGATGTTTGACGCCTCCGCCACCCCACTGGTCCAAGTCCGCGATCTGAAAATGTATTTCCCGATCCACACCGGGGTTTTGCGCCGCCACACTGGCGATGTGAAGGCGGTGGACGGGGTGAGTTTTGACATCATGGCCGGGGAAACCCTTGGGCTGGTGGGTGAAAGCGGCTGCGGCAAGTCGACCGTCGGGCGTGCGCTGATCCGGCTTTATGAACCCACGGCTGGCTCGGTGATCATTGCAGGCGATGACATTCTGGCGCTGGCCCCCGAGGCGCTCCGCAGAAAACGCCCCCAGATGCAGATGGTGTTCCAAGACCCCCAAGCCAGCCT
>JAYTQA010000592.1:0-5724 GCA_043746955.1 bacterium
AAATGGCTGGCGTCGGGAAACGCATCGACGGCGGCCTGTACCGCGATCAGGGTCGCCGCCACCAGGCTCCAGCCGCCCCAGCCGCATTTGACCCGGCGCGCGGCAAAGGTCACGGCGGCGTTATCGGCCAGCGCCGCGCGGATCCGCTCATAATCGTCGCGGCGGGCGCGGGCGTCAAAATGGATCGCGATGAAATCGCCCGCCGCCGTCAGCCTTTGGGCCTGGGCGATGATGCCTTCGGGATCTTTGTGGCACAGAAGGATGTAGGCTATTTTCGCCATAAGGGTACAATCCGAAGCATTGTCGGGCCGAGGTTGCCCTAAATACCTGTATCGGAGATTGAAAAGACAGCGGTTCTTTGCGAATTTCGCCATAGATTGTTCGTGGTTGTGTGCCAGAGCGCCACAGGACCGCCAAGGAGGCAGCAGAGAATGGGTTTTCCCGGCACCTGGATGACGGAAAGCGAAAGTGTCGTATACCGGGTGGTGCCGAAATGCGCCTGTTCGACCATCGGCCAGATCATGCATTACGCCGATCATGGCGCGTTCTATGACGGGGATATCCATGACGCCGCAACCGGCCTGCACAAATGGTCGATCGAGGCGAGCCAGCCCACGATCGAAAAGAACGTCCGGGGCCACAAGACCTATGCGTTCACCTGCGTGCGCAACCCCTACACCCGGATATTGTCGTCGTTCTTCGACAAGGTCTGCGGGATTCAGCGCAACGGTAAACGCTATCGCGGCAATATGGTGCCGATGCTGGTGCAGAAATACGGGGTCGAGGTCGGCGGCGATGATGGCAAGGCGGAGTTTGACCAGATAGCCGCGTTCCGGCGGTTCTTGCTGTTCGCCCGCGACACCATCCGGTTCAAGAAACCGATGGAGCCGGATATCCACTGGTCCGCGATGGCGGGCCATGTCTCGACCTTCATCGTGAACGGCGGGCGCTACAACCGGATCATCTTCACCGAAAAGTTCGAGGAAGGCATGGCCGAAGTGGTCAAGAAGATGAAGCCCAAGCACAAGATCGACCTGGCGAAAATCCCCCGGTTCAATGAAAGCGAAGGCCACGGGCCGAAGCGCGCGCATCCGGTCGAGGATTATTTCGACGATCTGTCGAAGCACCTGATGTGGGAAATCTACAAGCGGGATTTCCAGCTGTTCAACTATGACTTCGACAATGCTGGCAACAAAATGCCGCTGGGTGAGGTCGATCTGGACGAGGTTCACGCCAAGCTGGGCGCGTGAGGGCGGGTTGAAAGCGCTGGGGGTTTCACACCCCCCGCTTAGCAGTTTCTTCGCTGCTAAGCAGCAAACTGCACGCACCCGGTGGAGTATTTTTGCCCAGATGAAAGGGGTTAGGCGGATTCCGAACAGTGTAACGCGGTTTTCGGCAAAAAACTGCGCGGAACAACCACGACCTAAAGCGGTGGTTTGAGTCTTATCGAACCCAAACCGCTTTAGATCAGGCCCTCTTTGCGGAACAAAGCTTTGAGGTCAACCTCGGGCCGCGCGCCGTAGTGGGAGATGACTTCGGCGGCGGCCACACAGCCCATCCGGCCACAGGTGGCCAGGCTTTGGCCGGTGGCAATCCCATAGAGAAAGCCTGCGGCGAACAGATCACCCGCCCCGGTGGCATCAACCGGCACGACGCGGTGCACCGGGATCACAGCCTGCGTGGTGCCTTGCAGCACGATCACCTCGGCGCCCGACCGGGTGCAGGCGATCAGGCCCGCGTCGCGCGCGGCTTGCGCGAGGGCGCTCGCGAGGTCGGTCTGGTAGAGCGAGGTCCATTCGTGTTCGTTGCCGATCACATAGTCCAGGGTTTTGACCAGCCGGCGGAACTCAGCGCGGTGGCGGTCCACACAGAACGGGTCGCTCAGGGCGATACCAGCCTTGCCACCGGAGCGCTGGCACAGCCGGGCGGCGCGTTCGAACGCCTGCATGCCTTTGGGTTTGTCGTAAAGATAGCCTTCGAGAAACAGCAGCCCCGCCTGACCCGCGACATCATCGCGCACATCATTGGGGCCAAGTTCGGAGGAAATGCCGAGATAGGTGTTCATGCTCCGCTCGCCATCTGGTGCCACGAAAATCATCGAGCGTGAGGTCGGCAGATCGCCGCCCGGCACCGGCGGGTTGACGAAATCGGTGCCGCCTTCGGCCATGTGGCTGGCATAGAACCGGCCCAGGGCGTCATCATGGACCCTTCCGATGAAGGCGGTGGTCAAGCCCAGATTGCCCAAGCCCGCCATTGTGTTGGCGACCGAACCGCCCGGCGCCTGCACCCGGTCTTTCATCGCGCCATAGAGCATCTCGCCCCGGTCTTTTTCGACCAGCTGCATGATGCCTTTCTGGATGCCCATCAGCTCCAGAAAACTGTCATCGGCGGCTGAAAATACATCGACAATCGCGTTGCCGATGCCGACGACATGGTAGGTCTTCATGTTTTATCCTCAAACAGGCAGGTCGCGACGATCGGGCAGGCGGCGCATTTCGGGCTGCGGGCGGTGCAGATGTAGCGGCCATGCAGGATCAGCCAGTGGTGGGCATGGCGCAGGAATTCGACCGGCAGGTTATCCTCGATGGCACGCTCGACGGCCAGTTCGTCGCGGCCGGGTGCAATGCCGGTGCGGTTGCCGACCCGGAACAGATGGGTATCCACCGCCTGAAACGGGTGGTGAAACCACATGTTGAGCACGACATTGGCGGTTTTGCGACCGACCCCCGGCAAGCGTTGCAACGCGGCGCGCGACGACGGGACTTCGCCGCCATAATCGTCGATCAGCATCTGGCTCAGCCGCAGGACGTTCTTCGCCTTGGTACGGTAAAGCCCGATGGTCTTGATATGGGTAATCAGGGCTGCCTCGCCCAAGGCCAGCATTTTGGCGGGCGTGTCGGCGATGGCAAACAGCGCTTTGGTGGCCTTGTTCACGCCCACATCGGTCGCCTGCGCCGAAAGCGCCACGGCCACAACAAGGGTATAAGCGTTGGTGTGATGCAACTCGCCCTTAGGCTCGGCCGACCGGGCCTGAAAGGTCTGGAAGATGCTTTGCAAAGCGGCGTAGGGCAGTTGCGGGGTCATCGGCGGGATATGCCTGCTAAGCACGGTTGGGGCAAGACTTGGCGCAGGATTCGGGTGGGAAGCCGGGCTGACAGCGCCTAGATTGATGGCAGGGAGGATCAAATGGCAGACAGCTACCACTATGCGGTGATTGCCCGCGCCCTGGCCGAGGTTGATGCCGGCGGGCCGGGGCTGACCCTGGACGCTTTGGCGGCGCGGATGGGCATGAGTGCCGCCTATTTCCAGCGGGTGTTTTCGGCCTGGGTTGGGGTGTCGCCCAAACGCTATCAGCAATACCTCACGCTGGATCATGCCAAGGCGCTGCTGGCCGACCGTTTTACCGTGCTGGATACCGCGCTGACCACCGGCCTGTCCGGTCCGTCCCGCCTGCATGATCTGTTCCTGACCTGGGAGGCGATGTCGCCCGGAGACTATGCCAAGGGCGGTGCCGGGCTGACGATCCACTGGGGCTGGTTTGACAGCCCGTTCGGTGCGGCGATTGTGATGGCCACCGAACGCGGCATCTGCGGCTTGGGATTCGCGGCCGAGATCGGCGAGGCTGCGGCGCGCCAGGATCTGGTCGGGCGCTGGCCGCACGCGCGCTTTGTCGAGGATCCGGAGATGCTGCGGCCTTGGGTTCTCAGCGCTTTGGGCGGGGCTGCGGCCCCCTTGTACCTGATCGGTGCGCCGTTTCAGATTAAAGTCTGGCAGGCGTTGCTGGCGATCCCTTCTGGTCAGGTCACCACTTATTCCGAACTCGCAGGCGCTGCAGGCCACCCCAAAGCGGTGCGGGCGGTCGGCACGGCGGTCGGGCGCAACCCGATCAGCCTGTTGATCCCGTGCCACCGGGCCTTGCGCAAATCCGGCGGATTGGGCGGCTACCATTGGGGCTTGCCGGTCAAACGCGCCATCCTGGCCTGGGAAGCCGCCCGCCGCGATGTGGCGGCCTGATGATGCCAGTCAGGCTGAGGCAGTCAGGTCTGGGCGGCCAGATCGTGCCAATCTGATTCAGGCGGCCGGATTGAGGCGGCCAGGTCGAGGCGGTTTGACGCTGATGTGATGCGCAAAAATCCACCCAGGCTGATGTCCGGCTGTGACCCTGCGACGCTGGGTGTTAGGCTGTGCCGCAGGGTCGGAACCACGGCCCGTTCAAGACGAGGCAGTACAGACATGATGAGAACGGCGATTTCCGTTTCGATGGCGGCAGCTTTGGGCCTTGCGGCCTGCACAGACAGCGTTACCCGGATTCAGGATCCGAATTACCGGGCGCAGAACGGGGCCGTGATCGGTGCGGTCGGCGGTGCCGTGCTCGGCAGTATGCTGGTCCATGGCAACCATGGCGCGGGTGCCCTGCGCGGTGCAGCGCTTGGCGGCTTGCTGGGCGGCGGCATTGGCGCGGGTCTGGACAATCAGGCCGCAGATTTGCGCACACGGCTGGGCAACCCCAACGTGACCGTGACCAACATGGGCGGCTACCTGATGGTGAACCTGCCGAATGACGCGCTCTTTGCCACCGGCAGCGCCACCTTGCGCCCCAATTTGCAGCGCGAAATCCGCTCGGTCGCAGCCAATCTTGTGACCTATCCCGACAGCACGATCGAAGTTGTCGGCCACACCGACAATGTCGGTGCTGCGGCTTTGAACCAGGATCTGTCGCAACGGCGGGCTTTGTCGGTCGCCGATATCCTGATCGGCGCGGGCGTGCCGGCTGGCCGTCTGTCCGCCATCGGGCACGGCGAGGACCAGCCGGTTGCATCGAACCTGACCGAGGCCGGCCGCGCCCAAAACCGCCGGGTCGAGATTATCGTGCGCCCGCGCACCAACCAGTAACCCGCCCAACCGATGAAAAATGGCCCGGAGCACGCTCCGGGCCGTTTTGTTGGGGGTGACACGGCGCCAAACGCCTGCCGCCAGTGGTCCGCTTGCCCTATTTCAACTCGCTCGACGACTGGATCACCTTCCCCAACAGCCCGTAGTCCAGCGCTTGTTGTGTGTTCAGCCAGAAATCCCGCGCGGTATCCTGCGCAATCCGTTCCGGGGTCTGGCCGGTGGCCGCCGCAAACAAATCATGGAACCGGTCGCGCATGATGCGGATTTGCTCGGCCTGAATCGTCATGTCACTGACCTTGCCCCAAATCCCGCCCGAGGGTTGATGCAGCAAAAACCGCGTGTTGGGCAGGCAATAGCGGTCCGCCTTGTCCGCGCCCACAAAGATCAACGCCCCCGCGCTGGCGACCCAGCCCGAGCCGATGGTCCGCACCTTGGGCGTGATGAATTTGATCATGTCATGCACCATGTCGCCGCTTTCGACATGACCGCCGGGCGAGGAGATGAACATGTTGATCGGTGCATCGCTGTCCTGCGACAGCGCCAGAAGCTGGGTCACCACCCGGGCGGCCAGCTTGTCATTGATCTCACCGGTGATCACCACGGTCCGGGTTTTGAAGAACAACTGCTCGACCGGCGAGGAGGCTTTCTCGTCTTTCTCCTCCTTGTCATCCTTGACCGGTGGCTCGTCATCCATCCTGTTGAAACGCATCACAACCTTCCTCTCGCCAAATTCCGGACGGACCAACGGCCCGCCCCCAACCCCAAGCTAGGCGCTTGGCCCGGCAGATTGAAGGGGGGACCCGGCAGTTTCGCTGAGCTTTAACCGCCTCA
>JAYTQA010000593.1:0-5719 GCA_043746955.1 bacterium
TCGAACAGGCCCTCGGCTGCCAGTGCCGCTTTGCGCTTTTCCAGCATGGCCATCAGGGCACCGGCCCCGGCGGGGGCCACATCCTCCACGATCATCTGATACTTCGACTGGCCGGGGAAGGTGGTCATCCGGCCGGTGGCTATCACCTCCATGCCCTCCTCTGGCCGGACCTGCATCTTGGACACCTGGCCTTTCCAGCTGACGGCATCCAAGGTGGCGCGGTCATCTTTCAGGGCGAAATACAGATGACCCGAGGCGGGGCGCGACAGCCGGCCGACTTCGCCGCGCACCCGGATCAGACCAAACTCGCCCTCGATGATCCGTTTGACCGCACCGGACAGCTCCGAGACGGTGTATTCGGGGGCGTTGCCCGGCGCAGTTACAGCACCGGGGCCGGAACTTGGGCCAGACTCTGGGGCAGCGTCGGTATCTTCGAACAAAGCCATGGATTGCCCTCTTTGCCCCCGGACCTTATGACGCAACGAGGGCAAGGCCAAGCGGGGGCGGCAGATGAACATCCTTATTCTGGGGTCGGGCGGGCGCGAACATGCATTGGCCTGGGCGGTCAAGCAGAACCCCAAGACCGACCGGCTGATTGTGGCGCCGGGCAATGCCGGAATTGCGATGCTGGCCGAGGTCGCAGCGATCGACATTCTGGATGGCGCGGCTGTGGTAGGCTTCTGCGCGGAGAATGCGATTGATTTCGTGATTGTCGGGCCGGAGGGGCCTTTGGCCGCCGGGGTCGCCGATGCCACACGGGCGGCGGGGATCCTGACCTTTGGGCCGTCGGCGGCTGCGGCGCGGCTGGAAGCGTCCAAAGCGTTCACCAAAGAGATTTGCGTGGCCTGTGGCGCGCCTACCGCGCGCTATCGGCGGTTCACCGAATGCGGAGCGGCGCAGGATTACATCCGGGTGCAGGGTGCGCCGATTGTGGTCAAGGCCGATGGGCTGGCGGCAGGCAAAGGCGTGATCGTCGCCATGACAGTGGCGGAAGCGCTGGCTGCGGTGGATGACATGTTTGACGGCGCGTTTGGGCAAGCCGGGGCTGAAGTGGTCATTGAAGAGTTCATGGCCGGCGAGGAGGCCAGTTTCTTTATCCTGACCGACGGGGTTCATGCCTTGGCGGTGGGCACGGCGCAGGATCACAAGCGGGTCGGTGATGGCGATACCGGGCCGAACACCGGCGGGATGGGGGCGTATTCGCCGGCTCCGGTGTTGACCGAGGCGATTCAGGCGCAGGTGATGGCCGAGATTGTGCTGCCCACGATCCGGGAGATGGCGCGGCGCGGCACGCCCTATCAGGGGGTACTTTACGCCGGGCTGATGATCGCCGATGGCCGCGCCCGGCTGGTCGAATACAACGCCCGCTTTGGCGACCCGGAGTGTCAGGTGCTGATGATGCGGCTTGGGGCGCAGGCGCTGGATTTGCTGCTGGCCTGTGCCGAGGGGCGGCTGGATCAGGCACGGGTCAACTGGGCCGATGACCATGCCCTGACCGTGGTGATGGCGGCCAAAGGCTATCCCGGTGCCTATGCCAAGGGCTCGTTGATCCATGGGCTTCAGCGCTTGCCCGAGGACAGCCGGCATATGTGCTTTCATGCCGGCACGGCAGAGAAAGACGGGCAGATTGTGGCCAATGGCGGGCGCGTTTTGAACATCACGGCGCGCGGCGACAGTCTGGAGGAGGCGCGCAACCGGGCCTACGCGATGATCGACCATCTGGATTGGCCGGACGGCTTTTGCCGCAGCGATATTGGCTGGCGGGCGCTGTGATCATCCGGGACAAACCGGGGCTGCCGCAGTTGTTGTTTGCGGTCAAAGGCTCGATCCTGCCACATGTCGCGGTGCCTTTGCTGGTGCTGATCGGGTTTTCGGCGGGTTTGGTGGCGGTGGACCACTGGCTTTTCGCCCTGCCCCGCTCTGACGCGACACCGTTTTCGGTGCTGGGGGTGGCGTTGGCGCTGTCGCTCGGGTTTCGCAACAACGCGGCCTACGACCGCTGGTGGGAGGCGCGCAAGCTATGGGGCGGGCTGGTGTCGGACCTGCGGGCGCTGGCGCGGGAGGCGGATTTATTCCTGCCGAAGGCTGACGCCCACCGGCTGTTGCGACCGGCACTGGCCTTTGTGCATCTGCACCGTTGCCAGTTGCGCGGGATTGCACCCGATGCCGGGACGCGGGCTTGGGGCGAGGAGGTCAGCGCCGAAGCGGCGATCGATGCGATGAATGCGGTGCTGGCCGCCGCGCGGACTGCGGGCGGTCTGGACGGCTTTGGCGCCCGGGCCTTGTCGGCGCGGTTGGGCTCGATGGCATTCAATCAGGCCGGGTGCGAAAGGATTGCCGCCACCCCGCTGCCTTACGTCTATTCCTTGCTGATTTTTCGCACGGTATATCTTTACTGCCTGCTGATCCCCCTGGCGCTGATTGGCCCGGAAGGCTGGCTGACCCCGGTGTTCGTCGGGCTGATCGCTTATGTTTTTCTGGGTTTGGCGGAGGTGACCGAGGATCTGGCGCATCCGTTCAGCGCCTCGCTCAACGCCGTGCCGCTGGACGCGATTTGCCGGGCGATCGAGATCAGCCTCGCCCCGCACCTGGACCTTGCGGTGCCCGCACCCCTGATGGCGCAGGATTTTCATTTGTCTTAACTGGTGCCCTTGCACCCGCCTTGCAGGACGCCTAAAGAAACGCCGGTTTTAAAGTCGGGGTCCACCATGCCGCTACTCGTGATGAAATTCGGCGGTACTTCGGTGGCTGACCTGGCGCGGATCGAAAACGCCGCCAAAAAGGTCAAGGCCGAGGTGGCGCGCGGCTATGACGTCATCGTCATCGTCTCGGCCATGTCGGGCAAAACCAACGAACTGGTCGGCTGGGTCGAGGGTACCTCCAAGCTGTATGACGCGCGGGAATATGACGCGGTGGTGGCGGCGGGCGAGAATGTGACCGCCGGCCTGATGGCCTTGCGGTTGCAGGAAATCGAGGTGCCGGCGCGGTCTTGGCAGGGCTGGCAGGTGCCGATCAACACGACCTCGGCCCATTCATCGGCGCGGTTTGTCAGCATCCCGCGCCAGAACATCGACGCCAAGTTTGCCGAGGGCTTCAAGGTCGCGGTGGTGGCGGGCTTTCAGGGCGTCAGCGCGGAAGGCCGGATTACCACCCTCGGGCGCGGTGGTTCGGATACCACCGCGGTCGCCTTTGCCGCAGCCTTTGGGGCCGAACGCTGCGACATCTACACCGATGTCGACGGCGTCTATACCACCGATCCGCGCGTATCGGAAAAGGCGCGCAAGCTGGACCGGATCGCGTTCGAGGAGATGCTGGAACTGGCCTCGCTTGGCGCCAAGGTCTTGCAAACCCGCTCGGTCGAACTGGCCATGCGGTATAAGGTGCGGCTTAGGGTACTGTCCTCGTTCGAGGATACCGATGAGACGTCTGGAACTTTGGTCTGCGACGAGGATGAAATCATGGAATCGAAAGTTGTCTCCGGCGTGGCCTTTTCGCGCGACGAAGCCAAAATGACGCTGGTGCGGGTGGAAGACCGGCCCGGCGTCGCGGCCGCGATCTTCGGGCCTTTGTCGGATGCCGGGGTGAATGTCGACATGATCGTGCAGAACATCTCGGACCACGACGACCCGACCGACCAGCGCGCCTATACCGATATGACGTTTTCCTGCCCGACCAATCAGGTGATCCGCGCGCGAAAGGCGATTGAAGCGGCCCAGGCCGCAGGCAAGTTCGCCTATGCGCAATTGATCACGGATTCGGACGTGGCCAAGGTTTCGGTGGTGGGCATCGGGATGCGGTCCCATGCCGGGGTGGCCGCGAAAATGTTCGCCTCGCTCGCCGGGGAGAATATCAACATCAAGGTGATCACCACGTCCGAGATCAAGATCTCGGTCCTGATCGACCGCAAGTACATGGAACTTGCGGTGCAGGCGCTGCACGACGTGTTTGAACTGGATAAGGCGGGTTAGTGCCCAAAGCCCCGGCAGATTCAGACCCTTTCGCCTTGCAGCCGGTTAATCTGGCCACCTCGCGGTAAATCTGCACGCCCGCCCCTTTCGCAAACCGGCGAAGCCAGTGATAAAGACCGCAAGGCCGGCAGCCCAAAGCGCTGGCCTGGAAGGGGTGACTGCCATGGCCGAACGCAGAGAAAGCGACAGCCGCAAGCTTTTGCGCCGCTTGCGCGATGTGATGGCAACCCCTGCGGTGGGGCAGGACCGGCTGAACAACATCACCCATATCATCGCGGATTCGATGGGGACCGAGGTCTGCTCGATCTACCTGTTCCGCGATGCGGACACCTTGGAACTGTGTGCGACCGAGGGTTTGAAGAAAGCCGCCGTCCACAAGACCCGGATGAAGCTGGGCGAAGGTCTGGTCGGCCGGGTCGCGCGTCTGGGCCAACCGGTCAACACCGCCAACGCGCCGGCCGAAAAGGGCTTTCGCTTCATGCCGGAGACCGGGGAGGAGATTTATTCGTCTTTCCTTGGCGTGCCGATCCAGCGGGTCGGCGAAAAGCTCGGCGTGCTGGTGCTGCAATCCAAAACCGCGCGGGTATTCTCCGACGAAGACATTGACGCGATCGAGGTCGTGGCGATGGTGCTGGCGGAAATGGCCGAACTCGGGGCCTTTGGCGGCGACAACGGTGTGGCCTTGCACCGCCAGCCGATGCTGTTTCGCGGCACCAGCGGCCAGGAAGGCGCATCCGAGGGTCGGGTCTGGTTGCACGAGCCGCGCGTGGTGGTGACCAACCCGGTGGCCGATGACCCGTTGCTGGAGATTGACCGGATCCGCGATGCGGTGGGCGTGCTGCGGGTGTCGGTCGATGACCTTCTGGCGGCGGTAAGCCTCGATAAGGACCAGAAAGCGGTTCTGGAGGCGTACCGGATGTTCGCCCATTCGCGCGGTTGGTTGCGCCGGATGGAGGAGGATATCCAGCGCGGCCTGTCCGCCGAAGCTGCGGTGGAAAAAGAACAGTCCACGGCGCGCAACCGGTTGGAGCAGGTCGAGGATACCTATCTGCGCGAACGCCTGCACGACCTGGATGACCTGTCCAACCGCCTGTTGCGCATCCTGACCGGACAGGGCCGCGATACCGGTGCCGCGATGCCGGAAAACCCGGTGCTGGTGGCGCGCAACATCGGACCTGCGGAATTGCTGGAATATGGCCGCAAGCTGAAAGGTGTCGTGCTGGAGGAAGGTTCGGTCGGAAGTCACGCCGCAGTGGTGGCGCGGGCTTTGTCGATTCCGATGGTGATCCATGCCAAGGGGATTGCCACCGAAGCGCTGAACGGCAATCTGATCCTGGTCGACGGCGATCAGGGCATCGTCCATCTGCGCGCCGAAGAGACGATTGCCCGGAGTTTCCGCGACAAGATCGCCATGCAGGCCGAGGCGCAGATGCGCTACGCCAGTTTGCGCGATCTGCCCGCGCTGACCACCGATGGGGTACTGCTGGAACTGCACATGAATGCCGGGTTGATGGCGGATCTGCCCTCGATGATCGGCTCGGGGGCGGCAGGCGTCGGGCTGTTTCGCACCGAATTGCAATTCCTGATCCGCAACAAGATGCCGCAGCGGGCGGAATTGGCCACCCTTTATGCCCGGGTGATGGATGCGGCCCAGGGCAAGCCGGTCGCCTTCCGCACGCTCGATATCGGGTCCGACAAAGTGCTGCCCTATATGAAGCCGAACGACGAGCCAAACCCGGCGATGGGCTGGC
>JAYTQA010000594.1:0-5718 GCA_043746955.1 bacterium
GTCAGCTCCAGATAATCGACCAGCGCCCCCATCGCCGAAACCTCAGCCCGCGAGAACGCCCCGAAACTCGCCAGCCCCGCCACCCCATACAGCGCCGCAACCCTTGCCTCGGCAGCCCCGGAATCGAAACTCCCGCGCGACAACGCCGTCACTGCGGCCCCCGCCTCGCGTACCACCTCCGCCCAAACGCTTTCGCGCGCCTCTGACACCAGCACCTCGCGGGGTGCCAACCGCGCCAGTTCCGCCGCCAACCGCGCCGGCGGGCACACCATCACCCGAAACTCCCCGGTCGAAATATCCGCCCAGGCCAGTGCACCTTCGTCTCTAACCTCGCCAAAAGCGCATAGATAATTGCTCCGTCGCGGCTCCAGCAACCCATCTTCGGTCAGCGTCCCCGGGGTGACCAACCGCACCACATCGCGCTTCACCACCGACTTGTAGCCGCGCTTCTTGGCCTCCGCCGGGTCTTCCAACTGTTCCGCAATCGCCACCCGAAAGCCCTTGCGGATCAGGCCCAGCAGATAGCCTTCCGACGCATGAACCGGCACCCCGCACATCTGGATAGGCACCCCGCCATGGGTCCCCCGCTTGGTCAGCGCAATATCCAGCGCCTCGGACGCCGCCACCGCGTCCTGAAAGAACATCTCGTAAAAATCGCCCATCCGGTAAAACAACAAAGCGCCCGGATAGCGCGCCTTGATCGCCAGATATTGCACCATCATCGGTGTTACTTCGTCTTGCACATCGGCCTCCAACGTTCGCCTCAGACCCTATCCAAGCCTTCCCGTCCCCGAAAGCCCCCCTTAACCTGCCCGCAAAAGCGGGGGCACCATGACCGACGTTTCCACTCATCAAGCCGAAGACGACATCCGCAACGAGGCGATCCTGATCTACCTGAACGGCCAGATCGTGCCCAAAGCGCAAGCCATGGTGTCCGTTTACGACTCTGGCTTCCTGCTCGGCGATGGCGTGTGGGAGGGGATCCGGCTTTATAACGGCCGCTGGACCTTTCTCGACGAACACATCGACCGGCTGTTCGACGCCGCCAAGGCGATCGACATCGCCATCGGCCTGACCAAAGCCCAAGCCATTCAGGCCGTGTTAGACACACAAACCGCCAACGCTTTCACCACCGACGCCCACGCCCGCCTGATGGTGACCCGAGGCGTCAAGACCCGCCCGTTCCAGCACCCCAAACTCAGCCAGCGCGGCCCGACCATGGTGATCATCATGGAGCACTCGCGCCCAAAACTGCCCCGCCCGATCCGTCTCGCCACCGTGCCCCACATGCGCGGGTTGCCGATGACCCAAGACCCCAAACTCAACTCCCATTCCAAGCTGAACTGCATCCTCGCCTGCATCGCTGCCGAAAAAGCCGGCGCGGATGAGGCGCTGATGCTGGACGTCCATGGCTTTGTGAACACCACCAACGCCTGCAACTTCTTCATCGTCCGCAAAGGTCAGGTTTGGACCTCGACCGGCGACTACTGCATGAACGGCATCACCCGGCAAAAGGTGATCGACCTTTGCCGCGCCAACACCATCCCGGTCTTTGAACGCAACTTCTCGCTGGTCGACACCTACGCGGCGGATGAGGCGTTCCTGACCGGCACATTCGGCGCGCAAACCCCGGTCGGCGTGATCGACGGTCGGGTGATCGGCACCGGCCAGATCGGGCCAATGACCGAGCGGATTCGGGGGCTTTATGAAACCCTCGTCGGCGGCTGAAAAAAGACGCGCGTAGAGACAGAAAGAAGACAGATGCAAGACGCCAACAAGACCGCCGGAATCGCACAAAGAATTGCGATGTGGAGCGGCCCGCGCAACCTGTCCACCGCGATGATGTACGCCTTCGCCGCCCGGGGTGATTGCGCCGTCTGGGACGAACCCTTCTACGCCGCCTACCTAGCCGTAACTGGCATCCCGCACCCGATGTCAGCCGAAGTTATCGCCGCCGGAGAGCCCGATCCCACCAAGGTCGCCGCTGCCTGCCTGGGGCAGATTCCGCAATCACAGAGCCTGTTTTACCAAAAACACATGACCCTCCACATGATCCCCGGCTTCAACCGGGCTTTCCTGAAGGGCCTGACGAATGTTTTCCTGATCCGCCATCCGGCCCGTGTCGTGGCCAGCTATGCCAAAAAGCGCGAAAGCCCGACGCTCTTGGACATCGGCTTTGTGCAACAGTCCGAACTTTTCGATCACGTCGCTCAAGACCTAGGCCAAGCCCCGATCGTCATCGACTGCGCCACCATCCGCGCTAACCCCAAGGAATCGCTAAAAAATCTCTGCGCCGCTCTGCACATCCCCTTCACCGAACAGATGCTGCACTGGTCCGCAGGCCCCAAACCCTACGACGGCGCATGGGCCCCGCACTGGTACAACGCCGTCCATAAATCCACCGGTTTTGACGCGCCCGAAGGCCCATTGCCAACCCTCGCGCCGGAGTTCCAGCGCCTTGCCGATCAAGCCCAACCTCACTACGACCGCCTCGCCTTCTATGCCTTGAAATGAAAAAGCCGGAGCGCGAACCCCGGCAATGTTTCACGTGAAATCAATGTGTTAGACCTTCGCAACCCGCGCATTCCGGGTCGCGATCAGCTTCAACCGCAGCCCGTTCAGCGTGATGAAGCCTTGGGCGTCCTTCTGGTCATAGGCCCCGGCATCGTCCTCAAACGTCACATGCTTTTCGGAATACAGCGAATGCTCCGACCAGCGCGCCACCGTCCGGGCTGACCCCTTATAGAGCTTCACCCGCACCGTCCCCGACACATGATCTTGTGACTTGTCGATCAAAGCCTGCAACATCTCGCGTTCAGGCGAGAACCAGAACCCATTGTAAATCAACTCCGCATAGCGCGGCATGATCGAATCCTTCAGATGCCCCGCCCCGGAATCGAGCGTGATCTGCTCAATCCCCCGATGCGCCTCCAGCAGAATCGTCCCGCCCGGAGTCTCGTAAACGCCGCGTGATTTCATCCCGACAAAGCGGTTCTCGACCAGATCCAGCCGCCCAACCCCATGTTTTCCGCCGATTTCATTCAACTTGGTCAGGATCGTCGCTGGCGACATCGCAACACCATCAATGGCAACCGCGTCGCCCTTTTCAAACGTGACCTCTACCATTTCGGCCAAATCCGGCGCATCTTCCGGGCTGACGGTGCGCTGATACACAAACTCCGGCGCTTCTTCGGCCGGGTTTTCCAACACTTTGCCCTCAGACGAGGTGTGCAGCAGGTTCGCGTCCACGCTGAACGGCGCTTCGCCGCGCTTGTCTTTCGCAATCGGAATCTGGTTCGCCTCGGCAAATTCCAAAAGCTTGGTGCGCGACGTCAGATCCCACAGCCGCCAGGGTGCAATCACCTTGATCGAAGGGTCCAAAGCCGCCGCCGACAGCTCGAACCGGACCTGATCATTGCCCTTGCCGGTCGCCCCATGCGCCACCGCATCCGCGCCAGTTTCCTGCGCAATCCGCACCAAATGCTTTGAAATCAACGGCCTGGCGATGGAGGTGCCCAGCAGATACAGCCCCTCGTACAGCGCATTGGCCCGGAACATCGGAAACACAAAGTCGCGGACAAACTCCTCCCGCACATCGACGATATGGATGTTTTCCGGCTTGATCCCCATCAAAACCGCCTTCGCCCGCGCCGGTTCCAGCTCTTCGCCCTGCCCCAGATCGGCGGTAAACGTCACCACCTCGCAGCCATATTCCATCTGCAGCCACTTGAGCATGATCGAGGTGTCCAGCCCACCGGAATAGGCCAGAACGATTTTTTTGGGCTTGATGGCAGGCATCGGGCGCTCCACGGCAAAACTGAGCGGGGTCTAGTCAGTTTTGTGCTAGGGAACAAGAACCTTATGCCGCAAACGCCTGGTCTGCCCCATCCTCAAACTCGGTTCGGCACGCGGCATAAGCCGCCTTAACAGCCGCCAGATCAACCGACAAATCGCCAATTCCGGCCCGCCGTTCGCCATCCTGACAGAGCGCCGACAGCGCATCGAAGCCAAGGTTCAACGCCGCCCCTTTGAGGAAATGCAAATCCGCCGCCAGCGCCTTGGCCCCGCCATCGGCAGACAAACGCGCAATCGCCTCATCTGCCTCTTCCAGAAACAGGCTCGCCACCTCGTCAAAATCGTCCGGTCCAATTTCGGACCGCAATTCCCGCACCCGGTCCCAATCAATCATCGCAGTCCTCGCTTCCGCCGCAGGCCCAGAATGGCGGTTCTTCCTTAACAACCGGTAATCCCGGACAACCCGAGAAATGAGAGTTTTAGGCTTCATCCTCTCTTAAACCCTCGGAGGCAAAGTTTAGATACGACCACAAAATTCCGCGCATCGGCGCCAAAGGTAGCAATGTCCGCAATGATGCATCCGCGCGAACAACCTCTTAAACCGGCCGCGCAGGGCCGCGTGCGCGTGCTTGTGGTCGACGACAGCCGGGCGCAGCGGCGGATTCTGGCGGTTCAACTGCAACGCTGGGGCTATGCGGTGACAGAGGCTGAAACCGGCGATGCCGCCTTGGCGCTGTGCATGGTTCAGACCTTTGATATCGTTCTGTCAGACTGGGTTATGCCGGGCATGACGGGCTTGGAGCTGTGTCAGGCCTTCCGCGATCTGCCGCGCGAAGGCTATGGTTATTTCATCCTGCTCACCTCCAAATCTGAAAAAGCCGAAGTTGCGGTGGGTCTGGAAAACGGCGCGGATGATTTTCTGACCAAGCCGGTGAATTCCGATGAACTGCGCGCCCGCCTGCGCGCCGCGGAGCGGATCGTTTCCATGCAGCAGGAACTGGTGGAAAAGAACCGGCTGGTCGGCAGCACGCTTGGGCAACTGCAAAAGCTGTACGATTCGCTGGACCGTGACCTGATCGAAGCCAAAAAGCTGCAGCAAAGCCTGATCCGTGACCGACAGCGTGATTTTGGCATGGGCAAAGCCTTCCTGATGCTGAAACCCTCGGGCCATGTCGGCGGCGATCTGGTGGGGTCTTTCGTGATCGACGAACGGCGGATTGCAGTGTTTTCGGTCGATGTGTCGGGGCACGGTGTCGCCTCTGCCATGATGACGGCGCGGTTGGCGGGTCTGCTCTCTGGCGGCTCGCCGGATCAGAACATCGCCCTGTGCATCAATGCTGACGGTGCCCGAGATGCTTATCCGCCGGAGCAGGTGGCTTTCCGTTTGAACCGCATGATGATCGAGGATGTGCAGGTCGATCAATACTTTACCCTCGCCTATGCAGAAATTGACCTGATCTCCGGTCATGTAAAGCTGGTGCAGGCCGGGCATCCGCACCCCGTCCACCTGCGCGGCGACCGGATGCTGCCGATCGGGGAAGGTGGGATGCCAATTGGTCTGATCCCAGGCGCCACCTATGACACTGTGACGACACAGCTTTTGCCGGGCGACCGGCTGTTTCTGGTCTCAGATGGTGTGACGGAATGCCCTGATCCGGTCGGCAACGAACTCGGCACCGAAGGATTGCAAGCCATGCTGCGCCAGTCAGCCCACCTGTCGAGCCCCAATCTATTGGAGGCGTTGATGTGGGATCTGTCGGCCTATTGTGGTGGTCGCGACTTTCCCGATGATGTGTCAGGGATCATCTTTGACTACTCCGGTCCTGGCTAGAGCGTGATGAGGAAAAGTGGAATCCGGTTTTCCTCAACAATCACGCGACCACTGAGACTCCTGAGCATGACGATGTTTCTATCAAACGTCAT
>JAYTQA010000595.1:0-2143 GCA_043746955.1 bacterium
TATCGACGATTTCCGATATCCGCAGGTCACCGCAGGTTGACGCCAGCATGTAGGCATCCACCGCAGCCATCCCGCGTGTGGCGGATAACAGGTCGATCATCCCCGCCACCGCATCCCGGCTGGCGGTCATCAGGTCGGGGCCAATGCCGGTGGTCACCTCATAGCCTTTGGCGTCAAGGTGGCGGGTCACCGGGCCGGGCGTGGTGAAGCGCGGGGTTTTGAGCGGCGTCTGTTTGACCAGATCTAGGGTCAAAACCACATCCATCGGGCTTTCAATCGCGGTACCGCACACCTCGCCATCGCCTTGGGCGGCATGAGTGTCGCCCACGCTGAACAGGGCACCTGCGACCTCAACCGGCAAATACAGCACGACCCCGGCGGTCAGATCCCGAATGTCCAGATTGCCGCCGACCCGGCGCGGCGGGATGACGGAGTGATGACCCGCTGCGGCCAGAGCATTGCCGATGGTGCCGGCGAAGGGCTTGAGCGGCACCATCGCCTCGCGCCCAAACAGCGCCGGGGCCATCTGGCTGGCATCATAGTGCCAGAGATAAAAAGCCGGGTCGGTAAACTGGTCGGCCAACAGACCAAAGCCGGGGATATTCGCCGTCCAGCCAAAGCCGCGCCCGTCGAACAACCGGGGGCTAAAGCTGTCGATGATAACTTTGAGCACGTCGCCCGGCTCTGCCCCTTCCAGATAGATCGGCCCGGACACCGGGTTGATCCGCCCAAAATCGAGTGCCGTCACATCGGCGAGGGTCGAGGCTGGCCCAAGCTGGCCTGCGGAACTGTCCTGACATTGGAACCGGATGGTCGACCCCGGTTCAACCCGCGCAGCAGGCGGAAAGCTGTTGTCCCAGCCAAAATGATGCTGCGCGCCGTGGATGGTATGGTTGCAGATTTTGCACATGACGTGGTCCCTTGCCGTGGTGTTGCAGGCCATGATCGGCGAAACCGGGTGTAAAGCCAACCCAAAGCAGAACGCCAGACCCACGCTTTGATCGGCAAAGCCAGCGTTAGGGCGCAAAAAGGCTTGCCCGGCCCACGCAGGAATGATTTCCCCAAAGCGCGCGGTGCTTGTAACAACGCCGCAGACCGGGCGAAATGCAGGGATGTATGCAGCAGACCGAAGACACGTGGGCCACGCTGCTGAAGGCCGCAAATGCTGGGGATGGACAGTCCTACGCCCAGTTTTTGCATGCGGTAACACCTGTTGTCCGGGGGATCGTTCGCGCACGCGGGCGCAGTCTTCCGCCCGATCAGCATGAGGATATTGTGCAAGACGTTCTGCTCGGCCTTCATCTCAAACGCCACACCTGGGCGCAGGACCATCCTGTGCGCCCGTGGGTTTATGCTATCGCCCGCTACAAAGTGGTCGATGCCTATCGCAAGCGCGGTGCCGCGATCCATCTGCCGATTGAAGATTTCAGCGAAAGCTTGCCTGCCTTGGCCGATGCCGACCCTTTGACCGCGCGCGACGATGCGCGCGAGGTCGCACGCTTGATTGGCCATCTTGACCCGCGATCAGCCGAGATTGTGCGGGCGGTTGAGTTGCGCGAGGAATCCCAAGCCTCGGTCGGGGCGCGGTTGCAGATGACGCCTGCCAACCTGCGGGTGACGTTGCACCGTGCGATAAAACGGCTGTCTGCGGTGGGCAGAAAGGATGACGAATGATCACCGATGATCTGATAGCCCGGCTTGCCGTGGAGCCGCCAAAGCCTGCCTTGCGCCCTGCCCTGATGGCTTTGGTGATTGGCGCGGCGATTGTGGGGCCAGTGGCGCTGTTTCTGGGGGTGCTGGGGGTTCGGCCGGATTTGGCGCTCGCGTGGTTCAACCCGGTGGTCCCGTTCAAAACCTTGCTACCTTTGCTGACGTGCAGCCTGTCGGCCCTACTACTGGTGCGCCTGTCGCGGCCAGAGGCGCGGCTGGGTCTGGCACCGGCGGCATACCTTGTGCCGGGACTTGCGGCTTTGGCGCTGTGGATCGGGGCATTTTTGCTGCGCCAGCCGGCGGGGCGGTTTGCCGAGGTTGGGGTGAAATCCTTGGCCGAATGTCTGGGCGGCATTCTGCTGTTGTCGATCGTGCCAGCCTTGGTGGCGTTGCGGGTTCTGCGCCAAGGTGCCAGCACCAACCCTGCCCTATC
>JAYTQA010000596.1:0-5714 GCA_043746955.1 bacterium
CACCACGACATCCACCGCAGTATCGGCCAGCGTAAAGCCGTGGCGCAGGATCGCATCGCGCAAAGCGGCCGCACCGACCACAAAGACCCGGGCGCTGGCAGGATGGTTTGCCGCCACCACTTCCGCCGTAGCCTCTGCGGTGGTAACGATCAGCGCCGCCGCCACCGGAATGCCCATGCTGTTGATTTTGCTGGCAAACTCGGCAGCGGTCCGGGTCGAGTTGTTGGTGACAAAGCCATAAGGCACGCCCGCCCGGTGCCAGCGCTGAAACGCCTGCACGGCGGAGGGGATCGGGTCAGCGCCCCGGTAGACCACCCCATCCAGATCGCTGATCACGCCCAAAATTTGCGGCCACATGGGGGTTTTGCCGGTCATTTGGCCAACTCGCTGGCCCAGCGGTAGCCGATACCCGGCTCGGTCAGGATCAGTTCGGGGCGCGCCGGATCGGCCTCGATCTTCTGGCGCAGCTGGCCGATGAAAACCCGCAGATAGGGCAGGTCGTCGACATGCGCCGGGCCCCAGACCTGTTTCAAAAGCTGGCGGTGGGTCAGCACCCGGCCCGGATTGCGGGCCAGCAACTCCAGCAGGTCGAATTCCTTCGGGGTCATGCGCAGGGCGGTGGCGTTCAGGGTGACACTATGGGCGGCAAGGTCGATGACCAGCGGCCCATGGCGGATCACCTCCAGCGTGGCGGGCCGGGACTGGCGCAGGCAGGCGCGCATCCGGGCCAGCAGTTCACCGATCATAAAAGGTTTGGCCACGAAATCATTCGCGCCGAGGTCTAGTGCCATGATCTTTTCCATCTCCTGGTCCTGAGCCGACAAAACGATGATCGGCAGGTCAGTGGTCTGGCGCAAGCGTTCGATGACGGTTTTGCCATCCAGATCGGGCAGCCCGATGTCGAGGATCAACAGGTCGGGCGGATCGCGTTCGATCGCCTCCAAGCCTGCCACAGCGGTTGCGGCTTGGGCCACGACATAACCGGAGGCGGTCAGGGCATGGCCCAGAAAGCGCTGAATCTGCGGTTCGTCGTCGATGATCAGGATGCGGGCGGTCATGGCGGCTCGGCCAAGGCAAGGTCGATGTGAAATGCGCTGCCCGGGCCAAACGCGGTCGGGCTTTCGGCGGTCAGCGTGCCGCCAAGGGCTTGCACGATGCCCTGACAGATCGTGAGGCCCAGACCGGTGCCGCTGGAAGCGTGCGGGGCGGCGCGAAAGAACGGCGTGAAGATCTGGGGCAGAACCGCGGGCTCAATCCCGCTGCCGGCATCGCGCACCGTCAGACGCAAGTGGTGGTCGACATGGCCGTCGATCCACAGGGTTGCGGGCTTGGGCGAGAATTTCACCGCATTGTCGATCAGGTTGAACAGGGCCTGTTCCAACAGCCCGGCCTCGGCGCGGATCAGCGGCAGGTCGGTGGCGTTGACGGCATAGGTCACGTTCGGAAAAGCGCGTTTGGCCCGGGCCACGGCGGCATCCACCACCTCGCCCGGATCAACCCAGGTCAGGCGCAGCGCCAGCCCAGCTTGCAGGCGGGTCATGTGCAGAAGGTTGTCGACATGGCGCGACAGGCGCTGGGTTTCCTCCTCAATCGCCAGTTCCAGATCGCGGCGGGCGGCTTCGGGCAGCGAGGCGCCCAGTTCGCGCAAGGTGGTGATCGACCCCAGAATCGTGGCCAACGGGGTGCGCAGATCGTGCGAGAGCGAGGTGAGAAGTGCCGCGCGCAACGCCTCACGGTCGGCCGCGATCCGGGCGGCCTCGGCCTTGGCGGCAAAGGTGAACCGGTCCAGCGCAAGGCTAACCTGTCGGCAGATGACGGCCAGCGCCTGTTCGCGGAAGGCCAGGTTGGTCGATGGGCCATAGGTGCCATAGCCCAAAACCACGGTTCCCAACGGCACGAAGGTCAAGGGCGAGCCGTCCCAGCCCGGTTGGACGCCAACTTGCACGCTTTGCCGGGTCACGGCGCGGTCGGCAGCGGCCAGATCATCGGGCAGCGGCTGGGTGCCGGGCGGAAAGCTTGCGAAAAGCTCCAGCCCGTCGCGCTGGCAGAGCACCATCGCGCGGCCTTGGCCGACGGTGGCCAGATGGCGCGGCACGATCTGCAGGATGGCGTCGGCGTCCTTGGCTTGTGCCAGGTCGGCCGCGAAGTCCGACAGAACCTCCAGCACCTCGGCGCGGGATTTCGCGGCATCGGCCTCTTCGCGCAGGCGGCCGGCCAGAAAGCCGGTCAGGGCAGCCATCAGCAGAAATTCGGCCAAAGCCATGAAATCGGCCGGGTTGTCGACCCGCAACGTGTAAAGCGGTTCGACGAAGAAAAAGTTGAACAGGGCAAAAGCCGCGAGCGCGCTGGCGATCCCGACCCAGAACCCGTAGCGCGTGGCGGAGAGCAGCACGGCGGCAAAGAACAGGTACAGACCCGAGGTTTCCGGCCAGATCGACCGGGTCAGCGTGGTGATCGCGGCAGCAAGGGTCAAAAGCAGCGCCGCCGCCGCCAGACCCAGCAATGTGGGGCGCGCACTCCACCGGGTTTCGGGGGCGCGAAGTGGGGTGGCGTGCAGCGGTCGGGTGGTGTCCTGCATCGGCTGTTTGTGCGGTGCAAGGCCGGGGCTGTCCATAATCTTTATGAAATCTTTATGCCCAAAGCCACAATCCCCAATCGTTTTCTTATGCGCCTAGCGCCAGATGTCTGGCCATGTGCCGGAGGCTCGGCGTGACAGGTGACCGATGGCTCTGACCGGCGAAATGACTGATACCTCGCATCCGGCCAAAGAGGCCGGGCTATTGTCGCTGTCGCTGGCCTCGATCGGCGTGGTCTACGGCGATATCGGCACCTCGCCGCTCTACGCCTTCCGCGCGACGATGATTGCGGCAGGCGCGCGCGGCGGCGTGCGCGTCGAGGATGTTCTGGGCGGCTTGTCGCTGATCATCTGGGCATTGATGATCATCGTGACGATGAAATACGTGGTGATCCTGCTGCGGGCGGATAACCGGGGCGAGGGCGGCACTTTGTCGCTGCTGGCCCTGGCGCAGCGGGCGATTGGCCGGTCGACCGGGGTGATTTTGGCGTTGGGGATGCTGGGTGCCGCGCTATTTTACGGTGATGCCGTGATCACGCCGGCAATCTCGGTGCTGTCGGCGGTGGAGGGGTTATCGCTGGTCACCTCGCGGCTTGATGCCCTTGTGCTGCCGATTACCATGATCGTCATTATAGCGCTTTTCGCCGCGCAAAGCCGGGGTACGGCGGCGGTGGCGAGCCTGTTTGGCCCGATCACCCTGTTCTGGTTTGGCGTGCTGGCGGTGGGCGGCTTGCAGCATGTCGTGGCCGATCCTTCGGTTCTGGCGTCGCTGAACCCGGTCCATGCCGCCCGCTTCCTGCAAACCCACGGCAAACTTGGCCTGGTGGTGCTGGGGGCGGTGTTCTTGGCGGTCACCGGGGCTGAGGCGCTTTATGCCGACCTTGGCCATTTTGGCCGCAAGCCTATTCAACTGGCGTGGCTGGTCGTGGCGTTTCCGGCGCTGATCCTGAACTACCTTGGCCAAGGTGCGGCACTGCTGGCCGACCCGACGACCATCGAAAACCCGTTCTTCCTGATGTATCCGGCGCAAGCCTTGCTGCCGGTGGTGGGCCTTGCGACCTGTGCCACGATCATTGCGAGCCAGGCGGTCATCACCGGGGCATTCTCGCTGACCCGGCAGGCGATACAGTTGCGCCTGTTCCCGAGGATGAAAATCCGTCACACGTCCGAAACCCAGGCCGGGCAGATTTACCTGCCCTCGGTCAATTCGTTCCTGTTAGTGGCCGTGCTGGCGCTGGTTCTGGCATTCGGGTCGTCGTCGGCGCTGGCCAATGCCTACGGAATCAGTGTGACCGGCACGATGGTGGTGACCGCGATCCTCGCGCTGATCGTGGTGCACAAGCACTGGCACTGGCCGTTGTGGGCCGCGAGCCTGCTGATGCTGCCGTTCCTCGCCATCGACCTGATCTTTCTGGGAGCCAACATGCTGAAAGTGGTGGAGGGCGGCTATGTCCCTTTGTGCATCGCCGGGCTCGTCGTGCTGATCATGTGGACCTGGGTCAAGGGCACCGCACTGCTGACCGCCAAAGAGCAAAGCTCCGAGGTGCCGATGGACCTGATCTTACGCCAGCTTGACAAAAAGCCGCTGCCGATGATCGCCGGAACCGCGATTTTTTTGACCTCTAATCCCGAATATGCGCCGGTGGCGCTGATGCACAGCCTCAAGCACTTTAAATCGCTGCACGAACACAACGTGATCCTGACCATCGTGACCGGCAATGTGCCGCGCGTGGCGCTGGAGGACCGGATTGACTTGGTCGATGTCAACCCGCGGTTCCGCCGGATCACGATGACCTTTGGCTATATGGAGGATCCCAACGTGCCGCAGGCTTTGGCCTTGTGCCGCAAGTTGGGCTGGAAGTTCGACATCATGTCGACCTCGTTCATCCTGTCGCGCCGGACCTTGAAACTGTCGTCGAAAAGCAAGCTGCCGGGCTGGCAGAGCCGACTTTATATCTTCCTTGCCCGCAATGCGGCGGGGGCGTCGGATTACTTCCACATTCCGGCGGGCCGGGTGGTGGAAATCGGCACCCAGGTCAATCTGTAGATAAGGCCCTCACCCCATCCGTCGCCTCGAAGCGGGCGAGCGGGTCTGTCGGGACGGTGGCAGGTGGTGTCCACATGTGGACGTTTTGGGAAATTGTGTGATTTCAAGGGTTTGGATATTTTTGTTCAGATTCTGTTTACCATTGTTGATGGCGTGACCGGACTGACGCAGCCTTTGCGGTGTTGGATCGCTTTGGTTCCGGGATGTGGGCGGCATGACAATAAAGCGGTTTGCGTTTGTTAAGAATCACACAACCGCTTTACCTCTTTGTTTTTCCGCGCAGTTTTTTTCCGAAAACCGCGCCACACTTTTCGGAATGCGCTTTAAGCTTTGCAGGCGGTCAGGTGCCGGAGCGCACGGTTTCGATCATCAGCGTCACATGGTCCGGGTTGGCATCGGGCGTGATGCCGTGGCCGAGGTTGAAGATATGGGGGCCTTGGCGGAAGGCTTGTACGACGCGGCGGGTGGCGTCGATCAGGGGTTGGCCGCCGGTGACCAGATGTTCGGGGGCGAGGTTGCCTTGGACGCAGCCGGTGGATTGGACATGTGCGGCGGCCCATTCGGGGCTGACCGAGTTATCCAGCGCCACGCAATCGGCCCCGGTGGCTTTGGCAAAACCGACATAGCCGTCACCCGCCTCACGCGGGAAGGCGATGACGGGCAGGTTGGGGTGGCGGGACTTCAGGGCAGAGATGATCCGGGCGGCGGGTTTGACGGCAAAATCGGTGAAATCCTGGCCCTTGAGGCTGCCGGCCCAACTGTCGAACAGCTTGACCACCTCGGCCCCGGCTTGCACCTGCATCGAGAGGTATTCGATCGTCGCCTCGGTGATCAGGTCGATCAGCGCGGCAAACGTCGCCCGATCCGCCGCCTTCAAGGCGTGGGCAGCGCCCTGATCCTTGCTGCCGCGCCCGGCGATCATATAGGTGGCGACCGTCCACGGCGCCCCGGCAAAGCCTAACAGCGTGGTTTGAGGTGGCAAGGCGCGGGCGACAATCCGCAGGGTTTGATAGATCGGTGCCAGTTTGTCGTGGATGGCGTCTTTCGGCTTCAAAGCCTGCACGCCCGCCATGGTGGTGATGGTGGAAAGCC
>JAYTQA010000597.1:0-2139 GCA_043746955.1 bacterium
TCGGGGTAGGTGGTGATGATATGCATCGACAGCAGGCCCAAATCCTGCATGCTCATCCTTTGGCCAGGGTCGGGCCAGCCGCTGGAATTGGCGAAGGAGGAGTTGACCAGACCCAGCGTTTTCGCCCGTTCGGTCATCTTGCGGGCAAACTCCGCCTCTGACCCCTCCAGCCCTTCGGCAACCACCGTGCAGGCGTCGTTGCCGGAGTTGACAATCATGCCCTGGATCAGTTCAGTGACCGTGGGCCGGTCGCCCTGTTGCAGGTACATGGTCGACCCGCCTTGGGCGGTGAAGGCCACGGCTTTGGCTGACACGCCAAACGAGGTGTCCATCTGCACGCGCTTGTCCTGCAACGCCTCAAACAGCATCTCGACCGTCATGAGTTTTGACATCGAGGCTGGTGGGACCGGCACCTCGCCGTTCTTGTCCAAAAGCACGGTCCCGGTGGTCATGTCGTAAACCCAAGCATGAGTCGCCGCAGTTTCAAACGCCCAAGTCGGCAGGGCGGACCACAGGGTCAGGACCATAAGGCAGGCAAGGCGGGGCAGCAGTTTCATCAGATATGCAGTCCTTATCAGCGGCTTAGCACGTAAGCGTCGGTGAAGCCCGCAGCTTTGATCTGGGCCAGAAGGGCGGAGGTGCCACGGGTCGTGACACTCCACAACGGTTTGCCATGGCTGGTTTCGGCGGCGGTGTCGGCCACAATCCCCGCCTTGGCCAGCAGGTCAGATGCGCGCTTGGCATTGGCCTCGACCGAAAAGATGCCGATCTGGATCAGCGCCCCCGAGCCGGTGGGGGTTGGCGGGGTGACAGCCGCAAGGGCGGTGCCAGCGGCCACCGGTTTCGCACCTGCCACCGGTTTGGCACCGGCCAAAGGAACCGCACCGGCCACAGGAACCGCCAAAGCGCCAGCCGCAACGCTGACCACCGGTTTGGCACCGGGTTTGACCGGGACGGCTGGAATTGCTGCGGCCAGGGCCACCGGTTTGCCGGCCAGCGGTTTGCCCGCCAGCGCATCGGCTTTGGCAATCGCCGCCGCTGCGGTCGCAGCTACGTCCGTCTTGCCGCCCGGTTTGACCGCCTCGTTCGCATCCAGCAGCGGTTTGGTCGCATCGGGCGCGGGCGAGCCCACGTCTTGCCGCCGCAGCGCTGTGACCGTCACCAGCGCCGGTTGGCCCGCCACCAGCCCCAACGCGTCCGCCGCATCCGACGACAGTTGCAGCTTGGGCCCCGGCAGCGAGCCATCGCGCTGAAACAGCCCGCCGACGACAAACTTGCCGTTGGCCGGGTTGCGCATGATCACCCGCTCCGGGTTTTTCGCGCTCGAAGAGGCAACCCAGACCCCGCCGAGCGAAGGCCTGCCATCCCAAAGCCCTTTGTCCGAGGTCTGAAACACCTCTGGCGCCTCGACATCATGGTCAACCAGCCGGACCGAGGTCGCCGCAAGGGTCGTGCCAGAGGCCGCCGCACTGCCCGCAAGCCCCGCCGCACTGGGGGCGTTTGCCGAAAGGGGTGTGTTGCCGGTGCCCGGCTGGCACGCCGTCAGTGCCGCACAGGCGACCCCCGCCACGATCCAAGAATTCCGCATCATTCCTGCCATTTCCAAGCCCCATGGGTTCACGCGGTCTGTCGCCGCGCTTGCCTGCCACACCTAATGCGAGCCGGAATTGTCAACCGGGCCAAGGTGTTGCACCAAAACACCCCGGTTGTGCCGGGGCTGCAACCACCCTATTTCGCCCAAAGTCACCCCAGCCCCATGATCCGGGCGCAAACCCGGTTGCCCCGGAGCATAGCGCCAAGCGGCGTGACAGGGAAGGGCGGCGCAAGCTGCGGGCGAAAATGTGCCCGGACCAAAGCGCTGCCGCCGCCGATACGCAACACCTGCCGCAGGCCAGTGCGGCCATGCTGGCCCTGAACCGCTTGACCGCGCGGCCCGGCAGGTTCAGACCCAAAGCGCTTTCATTGCAGGAGGAGATCATGGAGTTTCTGGACCAAACCCTGAAAGGGCTGTTTGTCGATCTGCACACCTCTGGCCTTTGGCACGACCAGAAGGTGATCTCCGACGCCGTGCTTTTGGCCCCGGCTGAGGTGATTTTGGCCGCCTATGCTGCTGCCAAATCGGCTGCCAAACCGGATACC
>JAYTQA010000598.1:0-2139 GCA_043746955.1 bacterium
GTCGCCCCCGGCAAGCATCATTTCGACGTGATCGATGACCTGGCCGACCCCGGGTCCGCCCTGATTGCCGCCTGTCTGGACGGAATTTCTTCCGCCCCGTGACGGCGCCCAATTCCGGCCGAAATCCTGTGCATCTTGCGGTTGTTCACCCTTGGGATTTCATCAGGCGCACTCTTCTCATTTGTCTGGCATGCCTTCTGGCCGCAGCCGCGCTTGCCACCACACCAGACGAATTTCGCGCCGGGGTCCAGGCCGGTGACATCGCCGGCGTCAAAGCCGCGCTGATCGCGGCCGAGGCCGAAGATGCGGCCAGCACCGGCGCGCTGGATGCCGAGCGCGCGCTTTTCAGCCTCTGCACCGAAAGCCATGACAAGGTGGCAGATTTCACCCTGCACTGGCTGGCTGCGGAGCCGGGTTTTCCTCTGGCGATGACGGCACTCGGCTGGCAGCGATACACTGCGGGCCGGAACATCCGGGGCGACGGGCTGGCCCGCAACGTCTATCGCGACGTCATGCGCGCACTGCACGAGGACGATGTTCAGGCCTTCGCCCGCGCCTGCAAGGCCATTGCCCGGGATCGCAAGCTGATCGCGACCGCTGACCTTGTGATGTGCCTGACCACCAGCCTTGGCAACCCCGGGATCATCCCGCTGGAGTTGGAGCGTGTGATGACGCTTCCCCCAAGCGGGGCAGCCTGATGGCGTGATGACGGCGCTGGCCCCGCAATGGGGCGGTCATCCGGCGCAGGTCAGGCTGCTGTGCAAGCGGTATGCGGCCAAGATCACCCCGGTTCCCGGCGATGACAGCCAGGTATGTGAAATTGACGCGGTCTATCCGGGCGGCTTCCGGGCCGGCAACCAGCGCGACGAAGCGCATCAACTGCTGGAGGTGACGCCGAACCCGATCCTCGACTATGCACGGCTTCAGGATGCTTTGGCAGGCTTTGGCCCGGCGGCACAGCGCCAGAAGATCCTGGAAGCGGCCAAGGTAGAGCGGCCCCTTGGCCCACGCGAAGCCGAGGCGCTGGATATGGCGCGGGACGAAGACTCGGGCCATCTGGTTGTGCCCATCGAACAGAAGATTTTCGCGGGCGCGGCCCTGGCCCCAACGCGGTTCCGGGCGGTCGAGGACCCTACAACCCGGTGACGGTGATCCTGTACATTGGTGCGCTCAGAAACGCCTATGGCTTTCTGAACCGGCCGTTTGATGCGGAGGATGCGATGGCACGCCGCAAAACCGTGTTGCGCAAGACCCCCCATGACGGCCGGATCTGGCTGGAGCTTGCCCAACTCGTTGCCCCCGGCGCCAATCAACCTCAGCTCGATCTGGACCGTATTGCCGCTGCGGAACCCTGTTACATCAATGCCATGGTCTATTCCAACGACGCCTATGACACGGTGAAATCCGCCCTTGCAGCCAGGGTCTGGGCCTTGCTTGACCCCGCCAACATCCTGAAGGCCCGCGACATCAGCACCCTGCCCGCCATGCAGCGCGCCAAGCTGGATTCTGTCGTCCACTGCCCCACACTTGCGCGAGTTCGTCATCCTGACCAGCATCTGCGCCAACACCGGCGTTCCAAACGGCCGTTGCGGCGATATCCCCGGCGGTCCCCGCGCGATCATGAAACGGTTGACACAGGTTGCAGTACAAGGGTCATGCGAGGAAAAAATCTCGATGAGCCTTTCGGCCTACACCTTCCAGCCGGTCACGATCACCTTCTGAGCCTATTCATCTTGGCCCAAATACCCGCTCCCCGGCCAGCGTCTCGCGCAGCCAGCCGTCGCTGAACGCCACCTGGTCACAGCCGGCAAATCGGGCGAGGCGATCAAGCTCTGCCTCGAGCCGCTGCATCCGCCCGGCTCCCATGGCAACACCGGCCTCGGGCCAGAAGGCGCGCACCCGCAGGCAGCTTTCGTCGCGGAAGGCTTTGGCGTCGATGCGGCCGATCAGCCGCGCGCCTTCCAGCACCGGAAAGACGTAGTAGCCGTATTTGCGCTGCGGTTCCGGCACGAAAACCTCGATCCGGTAGCGAAAGCCGAACAGGAACTCGGCCCGGTCGCGGTCGCGCAAGGCCGGGTCAAACGGTGACAGGATGCGCAGACGTGTCGGAGGTTCCGGGGCGTTGGCGGCCGCCAGCAA